>JBDTNR010000456.1:0-3315 GCA_039933655.1 Betaproteobacteria bacterium
TCCTGCGCATAAGGCCGGCGCGCGAGGCAGCGGCGCAGCAGGTCGCCGGTCTCGCGGATCTCGCGCTCGCCAGGCAGGAACACCAGGATGTCACCGGGCCCGCTGCGCCACAGGTCCTCCGCGGCGTTGACGATCGCCTCTTCCAACTCTTCCTCGTCGTCGGCCTCGCGTTCCGATCCGGTGGCGCCGACATCGTTGCCGGTCGCGAGCGGCGAAAAGCGGATCTCGACCGGATAGGCGCGCCCGGACACCTCGATCACCGGCGCCGGCTGGTCCGCCGTCCCGAAGTGGCGCGCGAAACGCTCGGCATCGAGCGTGGCCGAAGTGATGATCACCTTGAGGTCGGGGCGGCGCCGCAGCAACTGCTTCAGGTATCCCAGCAGGAAATCGATATTGAGGCTGCGCTCATGCGCTTCGTCGACGATGATCGTGTCGTAAGCCGAAAGATCGCGGTCGCCCTGCGTTTCGGCGAGCAGGATGCCGTCGGTCATCAGCTTCACGTACGCATCCGGCCGCGTGTGGTCGGTGAAGCGCACCTTGTACCCGATCGCCTCGCCCACCGTCTGCCCGAGCTCGTGTGCGATGCGCGTCGCGACCGCCCGGGCGGCAATCCGCCGCGGCTGCGTATGGCCGATGAGGCCGCGCTCGCCGCGCCCCGCGGCGAGGCAGATCTTCGGCAGCTGTGTGGTCTTGCCCGAACCGGTCTCGCCGCAGACGATCACCACCGGATGCACGCGGATCGCGCGCTCGATTTCTGCGGCGCGTTGCGCGACCGGCAGGTCGGGCGGATACGTGACGGTGGGCTTGGCGGCGGCGCGCGCGTCCCGCCTGGCGATCGACCGCTCGAGATCATCCGCGATCCGCGTCCAGTCCGCCGGCGGCGCTCGGCGGGCCCGGGCGCGGTCGATCCGCCGCGCGAGGCGCGCGGCGTCGCCGGCCATGGCCCGTGGCAGGCGCGAAACCAGATCGGCGGCAGAAGGAACCATCGGCAGAAGGGGATAGGCCGGCCCGGACGACGGGCGGCGGGCCCTGCACGACGCGGCAGGCATGAGCGGCGGCGCGAATTCTACCGCGCCCGCCGCCGGCATTCAGTATCATCCGCTGTCATGCGGGCGCCCATCCGGGACGCGTGCCCGCCGACTCTCGGAGGCTACCCCCCATGCTGCAGATGCTTTCTCCCGCGCCTCGGCGCACGATGCTTGCCGCGGCGCTCGCCGCCGTCCTTGGTCTTTCGGCCTTCGCGGCCGACGCCGTCACGCTGCGCTGGGCCGGCCGGGGCGACATGCAGACCACCGACCCGCATTCGCAGAACGAAGGGCTGACCAACAACATCAACAGCCTCATTTACGAATTCCTCGTCAACCGCGACAAGCAGTTGGGCCTCGCCCCCGCGCTGGCGGAATCATGGACCCAGGTGAACCCGACGACGTGGCGCTTCAAGCTGCGGCCCGGCGTCAAGTTCCACGACGATACGCCGTTCACCGCCGACGACGTGGTGTTCAGCTTCGAGCGCGCCAAGGCGGACTCGTCGCAGCTGCGTGCGTACGCCAACGCGGCGGGCGTGCCGAAGAAAATCGATGACCTGACGGTGGAATTCGTCACCAACGGCCCCAACCCGATCATGCTCGAGCACCTGGCGACGATCAACATCATGTCGAAGGCCTGGTGCGAGAAGAACAAGTGCCAGAAGCCGCAGAACTTCGCGGCCAAGGAAGACATGATCACGGCGCGCGAAGCCAACGGCACCGGGCCGTACTCGCTGGTCTCGCGCCAGCCCGACGTCAAGACGGTGCTGAAGAAGAACCCGAACTGGTGGGGCGTGAAGTCCGGCCAGTTCGACGGCAACATCGACGACGTCGTCTACACGCCGATCGTGTCCGACGCCACGCGCGTGGCGGCGCTGATCTCCGGCGAGGTCGACCTCATCAACGACCCGCCGCCGCAGGACGTGCCGCGGCTGTCGCAGACGCCGAACATCAAGGTGATCGAGGGTGTGGAGAACCGCATCGTGTTCATCGGCATGGACCAGGCGCGCGACGAGCTCCTGTATTCGAACGTGAAGGGCAAGAATCCGTTCAAGGACCTCCGCGTGCGGCAGGCGCTCTACCACGCCGTCGACATCGAGGCGATCAACAAGAACACGATGCGCGGCCTGTCGAAGCCCACCGGCGCCATCCTGCCGTCGCCCAAGACGTCGACGCCCGAAATCGAGCGCCGGCTGCCGTTCGATCGCGACAAGGCGAAGAAGCTGCTCGCCGACGCCGGCTATCCGAATGGCTTCGAAGTGACGCTCGACTGCCCGAACAACCGCTACGTCAACGACGAGCGGATCTGCCAGGCGCTGGCGGCGATGTGGTCACAGGTGGGTGTCGCGACGAAGGTCAACTCGATGCCGCGCGCGCTGTACTTCCCGAAGCTCGAGAAGACGGACACGAGCCTGTACATGCTGGGCTGGGGCGGCGCGTCCACCGACGGCATCTTCACGCTGCAGCCGGTGCTGTCGAGCTACAACGGCAAGGGCGACGGCGACTTCAACTATGGCCGTTACACGAACGCCAAGGTCAACGACCTGACGGCGAAGGTGAAGGTCGACATGAACCAGGAACAGCGCCTCGGCATGATCCGCGAAGCCCTGCTGGCGCAGAACGCTGAAGTGAACCTGATCCCGCTGCACCGGCAGGTGATTCCGTGGGCGTCGCGCAGCAACGTCACCGTCGTCCATCGGGCCGACAACAACGTTACGCCTTACTGGGCAACGCTCAAGTAACTTTACCCCATCGCGGGCCCGCTTCACCGGGCTCGCGATGGGTTCCCGCGGCTGGCCGTCAGGCCGGTGCTGCCGCGACGGGTCGTGCGAGATACCGGGTAGCCACCCACGTCAGCGCAATGAGCACCGTCGCGTTGAATCCGAACGAACCCCATGCCGACGCCGTGCCCGCGAGTGTGGCAGCCCGCAGCGCTTCGAGAGTGACGCGCCCCCGCGGAAGGGCCTGCCGGAAACTGCTGGCGGTCGATAAGGCGAGATCGGCATGGACCGCATCGCGCATGATAGCGACGGATTTCTTCGCGAATGCCTCGACAGGCATCGGTTCCTTCCGCGTACCGACCGTGGCAAACAATGGTGCATACAGAGGGTCATGCTCGAGCGCACGCTCCATCGTGGCCACGCGGCGTGCGACTGCCGCGTCGTTCGGCATGTGCGCGTCGACGGGAACGAGCCGGCCACGGACCTGGACGAGTTTGTGGCCCTCGAATGTCAGCACGACACGGCTGATGTAGGTCAGGTATTGATACGGCGAAAGGAACCACGTCGAC
>JBDTNR010000457.1:0-3308 GCA_039933655.1 Betaproteobacteria bacterium
CACGGGAGGTTGCAATGGCATTGAATACGGCAATCCGGCATCTGCAGCGGGGCGACTGGGAGAAGGCGCATTCGATCGTGCAAAACGACAACACCGAGATGGGCTGCTGGGCGCATGGCATCGTGCACATGCTCGAAGGTGACCTCGGCAACGCGCGGTACTGGTTTCGCCGCGCCGGCCGCCCGTTCCCGCGCGAGCGCGACGCGAGCGCCGAGATCGACGCGCTGGTGACGATGCTCCGGCAGCACCCGCTCGCCAAGCCCGCCGCCGTCGCGAAACAGCAGAGCCCCGGATGAGCGCGCCGCTGTCCGCCGCGATTCCCGCGGCATTCGGTATTCGTCCCGAAATCGCGGTTCAGGCCATTCCGGAAGACGAGCGGGTCTGGGTTCCGCAGGCGGACAGCGTCTGGTTCCGCCCGCTGCTGCTCAACACCGTCAGCGGCGGCTGGTGCAACCTGCTGCGCGTGCGGCGCTCCGGCGTGTTGTCGCGCCATCGTCATCCGATGCCCGTCGTGGGCTACGTGATCCGCGGCCGCTGGAAGTACGTCGAGCATGACTGGACCGCCGAGGAGGGCAGCTTCGTGTTCGAGCCACCCGGCGAGGTGCACACGCTGACCGTGCCCGCCGATTGCCCTGAGATGATCACGTTCTTCAACATCAGCGGCGCGATGATCTATGTGGATGAGCACGGCCGGCAGAACGGTTACGAGGATGTGTGGACGAAGATCGACATGTGCCGTGACCACTACGCGGCTTGCGGGCTCGGCGCCGCGTATGTCGAGCCGTTCATCCGCTGATCTTCGGGGTCGATCTTCGGGGTCAGAGCTGCAATCTTCGGCCTGGCGCAATGATCAAACTTGTCGCGATGTACGAGCCGAAGATTACAGCTCTGACCCCGAAGCGCCGACCCCGAAGCGCCGGAAGATTACAGCTCTGACCCCGAAGCGCCGCCTGGCTATGCGTAGAATGTATCGATGCCGCTAGAATTCGCCGCCGTTGGAATGGGTGCCGCGCTTGGCGCCTGGCTGCGTTGGGGGTTCTCGGCATGGCTCAACCCGCGGATTCCCCAATTCCCGCTGGGAACGTTGACGTCCAACCTGGTCGGCGGTTACCTCGTCGGACTGGCCGTCGCGTATTTCCTAGTCCGCGCCGACTTGCCGTCGTATTGGCGGCTGTTCATCATCACCGGGTTCCTGGGCGGACTCACGACGTTTTCGTCGTTTTCCGCCGAAGTCACCGAGCTGCTTCTGCGCGGCGACTACGCAAGCGGGCTGCTGCTGGCCGCCACCCATCTCGCCGGCTCGCTGCTGCTCACCGCAGCGGGCTTCTACACCTTCCACGCGCTCGCCACCTGACGCGGCGCGTTCATCATCCCTGGAGAAAAGACGATGTCACACGCGATCCGCATACATGCCACCGGGGGACCCGACGTCCTGGTGCTCGAGGAAGTCGCCGTCGGCGCGCCGGGCGCCGGCGAGGCCCGCGTTCGCCATACGGCGATCGGACTCAACTACATCGACACCTATCACCGCAGCGGCCTCTATCCGTTGCCGATGCCGTCGGGTATCGGACAGGAGGCCGCGGGCGTCGTCGAGGCAGTGGGCGACGGCGTTGACTGGGTGAAGCCCGGCGATCGCGTCGCGTACTGCGGCGGCACGCCCGGCGCCTATGCGACGGAGCGGGTGTTGCCCGCGGAACGGCTGGTGAAGATTCCCGACGGCATCGACGACGTGACGGCGGCCACACTGATGCTCAAGGGGCTTACCGTGCAATACCTGTTCCGGCAGACGTATGTGTTGAAGGCCGGCGAGACGATCCTGTTCCACGCGGCGGCCGGCGGTGTCGGACTCATCGCGTGCCAGTGGGCGCGTGCGCTGGGCGTGACGATGATCGGCACCGTGGGGTCGGACGCGAAGGCTGAGCTCGCCCGTGCGAACGGCTGCGCGCACACGATCGTCTACACCCGGGAGGATTTCGTCGCGCGAACGAAGGAGCTGACCGGCGGCAAGGGCGTGCCGGTCGTCTACGATTCGATCGGCAAGGACACGTTCCCGCAATCGCTCGATTGCCTGATGCCGCGCGGACTGTTCGTCAGTTTCGGCAATGCGTCGGGGGCGATTCCCGCGTTCAACCTCGGGTTGCTCGCGCAGAAGGGTGCGCTGTACGCAACGCGACCGACGCTGTTCTCGTACGCGACCAACCGCGCAAGCCTGAAGACGATGTCCGACGATCTCTTTGCGCTCGTGCAGGCGGGCAAGATCAAGTCGGAGGCCCGGCAGACGTTCGCGCTCAAGGATGCGGCGGCCGCGCATCGCGCGCTGGAATCGCGCGCGACGACCGGAGCGACGGTGCTGATGCCGTAGCGCGACTACGCGTCGCGCGCGGCGTCGTTCAGCAGCTCGCGCGCGGCGTCGGGCAACTCCGAGGCCGTGAGGCCGAGCGGACCGCAGCCGCGCGCGACCAGGAGATCCGCCGCCGCGCCGTGCAGGCAGACGGCGAGCCGCAGCGCTGCCTTCGCATCGATCCCCTGCGCCAGCACAGCCCCCAGCAAGCCCGACAGCACGTCTCCGCTGCCCGCGGTCGCCAACGCCGGGCCGCCACTCGCATTGATGTCCCACGTGCCGTCGGGATGCGCGAGCACGCTGCCCATGCCCTTCAGCACGACGTTGGCCGCCAGCCGCTGCGCGACGTCGCGTGCCGCGCGCAGGCGATCGCCCTGCACGACGCCGATGTCGACGGCAAGCATCCGCGCGGCCTCGCCGGGATGCGGTGTCGCCAGCGTCGGCGCGCTGCGCGCTTGCGTAGCGGCACGCGCCGCGGGATCGCGCGCGAGCAGGTCGAGCGCATCGGCGTCGAGCGCCACCGGCACCGGCAGCGCGAGCGCGCGCAGTAGCAGCGAGCGCGCCGAGTCGCTGGTGCCGAGGCCAGGACCGACCACCAACGCGTCGGGCTGGGCGTCCAGCACGGCGCCCGCGTGGCGCAGCATCAGTTCCGGCATGCCGGTGTCGAGCTTCGGCGGATCGGCCATCAGGAAGCCCAGCCACACCTTGCCAGCCCCGGTGCGCATCGCGGCGCGTCCGGCAAGAATCAGCGCGCCGGCCATGCCTTCGGTGCCGCCCAGAATGCCCAGCGTCCCGAACGTTCCCTTGTTGACGTTGCGGCTGCGCCGCGCCAGAACCGGCGGCAATGCCGCCGCGAGCGCCGGCCAGACGAGGCGCCGGCCCAACGCGACAGGTTCCGGATCCACGCCGAGCGCATCCACCGCAAGGGCGCCGCAAAAATCGGGGCCGTCGCCGGTGAGCAGCCCGG
>JBDTNR010000458.1:0-3299 GCA_039933655.1 Betaproteobacteria bacterium
CCGCGATCCTGCATTCGACCTCGAACGTCTGCGCGTGCGCCTCGCCGGTCGTCGTCGTCACTGTGTATTCGGGAACCGGCATCCGCCGCGCCTGCAGCCATTCCTGCAGCCGCGTCTTCGGATCCTTGCCCAGCGCCGTGGGGTCGGCTGTTTCCAGCACGCTGCCGAAGCAGTCGACGATCACCTGGTAGGCCGCGTCGAAACCGCCGTCGACGAACACCGCGCCGAACACCGCCTCGAGCGCGTCGGCGAGGATCGACGAGCGGTCGCCGCCGCCGCTTTTCTGCTCGCCCTCGCCAAGCTTGATCTGGCTGCCGAGGTCGAGCCTTCGCGCGACGCGCGCCAGTGTGTCCTGGTTCACGAGCGATGCGCGGACGCGCGAAAGGTCGCCTTCGGGAAGCGCCGGGAACCGCTGGAACAGCGCGAGGCCGATCGCGCAGTTGAGGACAGCGTCGCCGACGAACTCCAGTCGCTCGTTGTTCGTGGCGCCGTAGCTGCGATGCGTCAGCGCTTGGCGAAGAAGCTCGGGCTGGCGGAAGGAATAGCCCAGTTGGTCACGCAGCGGGACGGCCATCCGATGCGCGCGACGCCTATCGTGACGCGGAGGCGTCGAATTCCAGCAGCAGGCTGGCGTTGTGGACCAGCGGCAGCTTCTTCTCCCAGCTCACCGCGGCGGTGATGACGTTGCCGTTCTTCGTCACCTCGACGTCACGCGCCGTGATGGCGTCGGCATAGTCAGCGTTGAGCCGGCGCTCCATCGCCCGGCGCACGTTGGCGAGCGACGGGTCGTTCGTATCGGCGAGCGCGCCCTCGAGTGCCTTCTGGATGGTGAAATACTCGATGTACGCCGGGGTGACGCGGAACGCGAGAAGCGCGAACAACATCGTCACCGCCGCGACCAACAGGAAGCCGATCATCGACAGCCCGTGCTGTCGCCGTTTCGTGGAAATGGTCATCTTTGCACTCCCGCTTGCGCCAACCACTAGCGAATCCCGCTGCCGACACGCTTGAACGCGAGACTCGAAATGTCGTCCCAGTTGAACCAGATGAAGAATGCCTTGCCGCGAATGTGATCGTCCGGCACGAATCCCCAGTAGCGGCTGTCGTCGCTGTTGTCGCGGTTGTCGCCCATCATGAAATACTGACCCGCCGGCACCTTGCAGGTAAATCCGCGGTCATTGTAGTCGCAATTCTCGCGTCCCGGGAACGGCCGTACGTTCTGCGGATAGACGGGGGCCGCCTGCGGATTGACGCCGATCATGTACGTGTGCGTCCCGGCGCCGGTGTTGGCCGTCTCGTCGAGTTTCTCGAGCGTCTCGAACCGCAGGTTCTCGAGATAGCTGTACGTACCGTCCTTCTGCTGCGGCAGCGGCTGCCCGTTCACCGTCAGCTTCTTGTCCTGGTAGGCCACGACGTCGCCGCCGACGCCGACGACCCGCTTGATGAAGTCCTGGCTCGGATTGACCGGGTACCGGAACACGACGACGTCGCCGCGCTGGGGGTCACCCAGCGGTATCACCTTGGCCTCGATGATCGGCAACCGCAGCCCGTAGCCGAACTTGTTGACCAGAATGAAGTCGCCGACCTCGAGTGTCGGTCGCATCGACGACGACGGGATCTTGAAGGGCTCCGCGACGAACGACCGCAGCAGGAACACGACGAGCAGCACCGGGAAGAAGCTCGCCGCGTACTCGACCCACGCCGGCTCCGGCGCGCCGGCCGTGCGGCGCCTGGCGAAGTAGACGCGGTCGACGAACCACAGCACGCCGGTGGCGAGTGTCAGCAGGAAAAGTATCAGCGCGAAATTCATTGTTGTCATCGACCTGGTGAACCGGGCGGATTGTGCCACGCGCGAGGGCTGCGCCGGCCGCCGTCCGGCCCACGCTTCCGACGCTTCGTCTACTTGTCCCCGACCTGCAGGATGGCGAGGAAGGCTTCCTGCGGGATCTCGACGCTGCCCACCGCCTTCATCCGCTTCTTGCCGGCCTTCTGCTTTTCGAGGAGCTTCTTCTTGCGCGAGATGTCGCCACCGTAGCACTTGGCCAGCACGTTCTTGCGCATCGCCTTGATCGTTTCACGCGCGATGATGTTGGCGCCGATCGACGCCTGCACGGCGACATCGAACATCTGGCGAGGGATCAGCGAGCGCATCTTCGCCGCCACCTCGCGGCCGCGGTACATCGACACCGAGCGGTGCACCATCACCGACAGCGCGTCCACGCGCTCACCGTTGATCAGGATGTCGAGCTTCACTACGTCGGCGGCGCGAAATTCCTTGAACTCGTAGTCGAGCGACGCGTAGCCGCGCGACACCGACTTCAGCTTGTCGAAGAAGTCCATGACGACCTCGGCCATCGGCAGCTCGTACGTCAGCATCACCTGGCGGCCCAGGTACTGCATGTTCTTCTGCTGGCCACGCTTCTCCGTGCACAGCGTGATCACCGGCCCCACGTACTCCTGCGGCATCAGGATCGTCGCCGTGATGATCGGCTCGCGGATCTCAAGGAGGCGCGACAAGTCGGGCAGCTTCGACGGATTCTCGATCTCGATCAGCGTGCCGTCGCGCATCAGGATCTGATAGATGACGGTGGGTGCCGTCGTGATCAGGTCCATGTCGTATTCGCGTTCCAGCCGCTCCTGGACAATGTCCATGTGCAGCAGGCCCAGGAAGCCGCAGCGGAAGCCGAAGCCCAGCGCCTGCGACACTTCCGGCTCGTAATGCAGCGACGCGTCGTTCAGCTTCAGCTTGTTGAGCGCGTCGCGCAGCGCCTCGTACTGGTTGGACTCGACGGGATAGAGCCCGGCGAACACCTGCGGCTTCACTTCCTTGAAGCCCGGCAGCGCCTTGGCGGCGGGTCGCGCGGCGAGCGTCACCGTGTCGCCGACCTTCGCGGCGTCGATTTCCTTGATGCCGGCGATGATGAAGCCGACATCCCCGGCGGAAAGCTGATCCCGGGCCACCGACTTGGGCGTGAAGACACCCACCTGCTCGCAGTTGTACGTGGCCGCGGCCGCCATCAGCAACAGCTTGTCCTTCGGCTTCAGCGTGCCGTCGATCACCCGCACCAGCATCACGACGCCGACATAATTGTCGAACCACGAGTCGATGATCAGCGCCTTGAGCGGCGCGCTGGCATCTCCCTGCGGCGGCGGTACCAGGGCGATGACCGCTTCGAGGATGTCGTCGATGCCCACTCCGTTCTTCGCGCTGGCGCGCACGGCGTCGGTGGCATCGATGCCGATGATGTCCTCGATCTCGTCGATCACGCGCTCCGGGTCGGCGGAAGGCAGGTCGATCT
>JBDTNR010000459.1:0-3295 GCA_039933655.1 Betaproteobacteria bacterium
GGCGGCGTGGTCGAGCAGTTGGCGCATCGATACCAGTGCCATCGAAGTCTCCTCGAAGCGGTGTGCGGGAAGCTCATATTTTACCGCCCCGGTGGTGGCGCCGCGCCCATGCCGTCCACGGGCTCCCACAGCGCCTGGATCTGCTCGAGCGACCGGCCACGGGTCTCGGGCACGTTGCGGTAGACCCAGACGCCGCCGACGGCGCAGAAGAACGCGAACAGCCCGAACGTCGCCGATTCGCCGATCGCTTCGACGAGCGTCAGGAAGAACTGGCTGACGACGAATGCCGCGCCCCAGTTCACGGCGGTCGCCACGGCGACGGCGCGGCCGCGCACGCGACCGGGGAAGATCTCGTTGATCACCGTCCAGACCACGGGTCCCAGCGAAAACGCGAACGAGCCGATGAAGATCACCAGCGCGACGAGTGTCACGATGCCGGCCGTCGTGGGACCGGCGCCGGGCGCCGCGGTGCCGATCGACAGGAATGCCGCGCCGACGGTGGCGAGGCTCGCGCCCATGCCGACCAGGCCGGCCAGCAAAAGCGGACGCCGCCCCAGGCGGTCGATGAACGCGATCGCGATCAGCGTCGCCAGCACGTTGACGGCACCGATCGCCCACGTCGTCGCCTGCGTCTGCGCGAGCGGCGTGGAAAAGCCGGCGGCGGCGAAGATCTTGTCCGAGTAGTAGATGATGGCGTTGATGCCGGTGATCTGCTGGAACACGGCGAGCCCCAGGCCGACCATCAGCGGCCGCCGCCACTGCGGCGCGAAGACTTCGCCCCACGACGAAGACCCGGAGTCTTGGCGCAGCGACGCCTCGATCGAATTCAGGCGGACGTCGGGATCGAGCCACGGCCGCACGCGCTTGATCGCCGCGCGGGCCTCGTCACGGCGGCCCATCTTCAGCAGCCAGCGCGTCGATTCGACGGCGGGGACCATCGCGACGAGCAGCAGCAGCGCGGGCACGGCGGAGATGCCGAGCATCAGCCGCCAATCCCCTTTTTCTGCGAGCGCGGCATCGACCAGGTAGGACAGGAAGATGCCGATCGTGATCGCGAGCTGGTAGCACGACACGAAGCGGCCGCGCTGCGCCGCCGGCGCGAGTTCCGCGGCGTACAGCGGCGCCGCCACCGCCGCCACGCCGACGCCAAAACCCACGATCAGCCGTCCCGCGACCAGCACGGCCACACCGGGCGCCGCCGCTTCGACCGCCGCACCCGCGGCGAACAACGTCGCCGCCACCAGCAGCGCCCGGCGCCGGCCCAGCCGGTCGGCGAGTTCGCCGCCGGCGAGCGAGCCCACGAGTGCGCCCAGCGTCACCCAGCTGGTCACGACTTCGACCAGGAGCGGCGACAACCGGAAGTCCCGCTGCACGCCTTCGAGTGCGCCGGAAATCACCCCCTGGTCGTAGCCGAACAGGGCGCCCGCGAGCAGCACGGCGACCAGCACGAGCGCGAGCGCGGGGGACCAGCCGCCCTTCGCTTCTTCCGCCTCTGTGTCGCGGTCGGCCATCCGGTCCTCCCTATGTGCAATCGCGATGGCGCGCCTGGCAGGTCGCGAGGACGTCGTCCGGGTCGCGCTTCCACCAGCGGTTCGCCGAGAAGATCTCGACTTCGTGCATGCCGCGGTAGCCGTTGCGTTCCATCCACGAGCGCAACAGCGGCAGGTCAATGACGCCGTCGCCCATCATGCCACGGTCGTTCAGCAGATCGGTCGTCGGTACGAGCCAGTCGCAGATGTGATACGCGAGCAGCCGTGACGGCGATGCCTGCCCGGCGCGCTCGATCTCGCGTTCGAGCTGCGGGTCCCACCAGACGTGGTACGCATCGACGGCAAGCCCCAAGCCCGCGCCCAGTTCGTCGCAGAGGTCATTCGCGTGCGCCATCGTGTTGACGCAGGCGCGGTCGGCGGCATACATCGGATGCAGCGGCTCGATGGCCAGCGGCATCCCCGCCGGCCGCGAATACTCGAGCAGGTCGCCTATGCCGTCGCGCACCATCTCGCGCGCGCCGGCCAGGTCCTTCGAGACGATCCGGCCGTCACGGTCCTTCGGCAGGCCACCGACCACGAGCACCAGGCATTGCGCGCCGACGGTGAGCGCTTCGTCGACCGCGCGCTTGTTGTCGTCCTGCGCGGCGCGGCGACCGTCGCGGTCGGCGGCCGGAAACATGCCGCCGCGGCAGTAACCACTGACGAGGAGCCCGGCATCGCGGATGCGCGACGCGGTCTCCTTCAATCCGGCCGCGGCGACCTGGTCGCGCCACGGCGAGATGCCGCGGATGCCGTGCCGCGCGCAACCGTCGATGATGTCGGGCAGCTTCCACTGCGCGCGAACCGTCGCGGTGTTGAGCGAGAGGAGGTGGGTGTCGGGTTCGGACATTGCAATGCTTTCACAGGAGACGCCGAGGCGCAGAGGAACTCGAGCGTCAATGCTCGCGGGCTCGACCGACTGGTGATGGGCTGTCAGTCACGCTCGACGCGGGGAATGAGGTGTGTGTTGGATTAGGTCATGACAAGACTTTCACGGAAGACGCCGGGGAAACCGCTTCGCACAGGTCTCGGCGTCTCTGCGCCTCTTTGTGGGATTCGATTGTGGGAATCGATTCAGGAGTCGACTCCGTTCACGGCGAGGAACGCCCGCATCCTCGTCGCGGCGAGATCGGGATCGCGCAGCAGTCCCGCGCCATCGGCCAGCCGGAACAGTTCGGCCAGGTGCACGACGCTGCGCGCGCTCTGCTGCCCGCCGACCATCGTGAAGTGCGCCTGGTGGCCGTTGAGCCACGCCATGAACACGACGCCGGTCTTGTAGAAGCGGGTGGGCGCGGCGAAGACGTGGCGCGACAACGGCACCGTCGGCGCGAGGATCGCGTCGAAGCGCGCGCGATCGCCCTCGGCCAGCGCCGTCAAGGCGGCGGACGCGGCGGGCGCGATGGCATCGAAGATGCCGAGCAGCGCATCGGAATGTCCGGACGCGTTGCCCCCGATCAGTTCGGCGAAGTTGAAATCGTCACCCGTGTACATTCGCACGCCGGGCGGCAGCAGGTTGCGCAGGGCGATTTCCTTGCCGGCATCGAGCAGCGACACCTTGACGCCGTCGACCTTCGCTGCGTTCGCGCCGATCACCTGAGCGCAGACATCGGTGGCGCGCACGTGATCGGGATCGCTCTCGATGCCGCCGGCGCCGACCCAGTAGCCGGCGAGCGCAGGATCGAACATCTCGCCCAGCCAATGCAGGATCACCGGTGCCCGGACCTGGTCCAGCACGCGGCCATAGACCTTTGCATAGTCGTCGGGCG
>JBDTNR010000460.1:0-3292 GCA_039933655.1 Betaproteobacteria bacterium
CGGACCATCGGCGGCGGCGCGCGCGGACCCATCACCGCGAAGCTGCAGGCGCTGTTCTTCGAGACGGTGAACGGCCGCAACCCGGCGAAGAAAGCCTGGCTGACCAAGGTGTAACGATGACGCTCCCCGTGCCCCAAGCGCCCGTGACCGTGAGGCCGGCGGACCTGCCCGTCTTCTGCCCGAATCCCACCATGCCGCTGTGGTCGTCGCATCCGCGTGTCTTCCTGGATGTCGCGGACGAGGGCGAGGCGATGTGCCCCTATTGCGGCACGCGCTACGTACTGGAGGGCGGGCCGCTTTCCGGCGGGCATTAAGCTGCTCGCGCCGGTCGTCGGCAATACCGCGGCCACGACGGGGCGGACGCGGCTTTCCGCGTATGCTTGTCGAATGATCGATCGCCAACCTGCGGATTGTCGTCGCTGATCCCGTGGCCGGCGAACGCATCCTGATCGTCGCGCCCTCCTGGGTCGGCGACGCCATCCTGTCGGAGCCGCTGGTCGCGTTGTTGCGCGACCCGTTCGAGGATCCCATCGTCGACGTGCTGGCCCATTCGTGGTGCTCGCCGGTGTACGCGCGCATGCGCGGCATTCGCCGGATCATCGAGAACCCGTTCGGCCACGGCAAGCTCGACCTGGGTGGACGGCGCCGGCTGGCCGCCACGCTCCAGGACGAGGGCTACACGCACGCCTTCGTGCTGCCCAATTCGTGGAAGTCCGCGCTGGTGCCGTTCTTCGCGCGAATCCCCAAGCGTGTCGGCTACAAAGGCGAGGCGCGCTTCGCGCTGTTGACCGACGCCCGGCCACTCGACAAGAAGGCATTGCCGCGCCTCGTCGACCGCTTCGCGGCGCTAGCGCTCCCGCGCGGCGGCCTGGTGCCGATGCCGCCCGCGCCGGTGCTGGTTCCCGATACCGTCAACCGCGCCAACGCGATGCGCGCTCTGCATTTAAAGACCGACCGGCCCGTCATCGTGCTCTGCCCCGGCGCCGAGTTCGGCGCCGCCAAGCGCTGGCCGCCGAATCAGTTTGCGGAACTCGCGGCGATGTTCCTGCGCGACGGCTGCCAGGTCTGGATCGTCGGCTCGCCCAACGACCGCATTGCCGCCGACGCCGTCCTCAATTCGCTGGGCGACAACCTGCACAAGGTGCGCGACCTGACGGCGCGCACCGACTTGGGCACCGCGATCGACATCCTGTCGTCGGCATCGCTCGTCATCTCCAACGACTCCGGCTTGATGCACGCGGCCGCCGCCGTCGGCGTGCCGCTCGTCGCGTTGTTCGGCTCGTCGTCACCACAGTACACTCCGCCGCTGTCGCCGCTGGCGCAGATCGCCAAGATCGACATCGCCTGCAGTCCCTGCTTCAAGCGCGAGTGCCCGCTCGGCCATTTCAAATGCATGCGGGAGTTGAAGCCGCCGATCGTCTACAATCTGGCCCGCACCGCATTGCCGACGTACCTCGCCCCCGACATGCGCCGCTACTAGAACACGTCCCAATGGCCAAGGCCCGCACCACGCCGATCTACACGTCGCCGCAGGACGCCTCAGTCGCGTTTTACCAGGCGTTCGAGGCGCAGGACATCGACGCGATGATGACCACGTGGGCGGACGACGAGGAAATCGTCTGCGTGCATCCGGGTGGCCAGCGCGTCGTCGGCTACGACGCCGTCCGCAGCACGTGGGAGCAGCTCTTCACCGGCGACACCAAGCTTGCGTTCCGCCTCGACCAGGTCGTCGTGCTGGAGACCGTGGGCCTCGCGATGCAGTCGGCGATCGAGCACGTCTACACGGCCGACGGCACCGCGCGCGGCGCCGCGGCCGCCACCAACGTCTTCATGCGCACGCCGTCCGGCTGGCGGATGGTGTGCCACCACGCGTCGCCCGTGACCGCCGTGGTGATGCCGACACCCAGCGGGCCGCTGCACTGACGATCTGCTGCGAAGCTCGGCACCGCACTAGGCGCGATCGCCCTGCGAGGCGGCGCCGCTGCCCGCCGGCAGCTCCCGCGCATAGAAGTAGATGCCGAAGACGGCGTACACGATCGTCAGCAGCCCGGTCTGCGACACCTGCCCGCTGACTGCATAGTAGAGCACGAGCGCGATCCACGCGCCCATCTGCAACGGATTGGCGAAGCGCCAGCGCGGTACCCACAACGCGCGGATCACGATGAGCAGGAACCCGAACGTCGCCAGCGCGCCGCTTTCGGCCAGGAATTCGATCCAGATATTCTCGTTCTTGGCATTCAGCTTGTTCTCGAAGTCGAGCTTGTTCTCACCCGGCAACTCGAGGTCGAAACGACTGAAGACGTAGGTGTCGTAGGCCCTCGGCCCGACGCCGAACCACGGATGCTTCTGCCACACCTTGATGCCCATGGTGTTGATGAGGATGCGGTCGCGCACCGACGTGGTCTCCGCGATGTTGGCGCCGAACCTCGCGATCTTTTCCGCGCCGCTCAACGCCGGACCCGACTGCTGCGTCGTCGGCAGCGGCAGCAGCAGCGCGACGACCGCCAGCGGCACTGCAATCAGCACGACCTTCTTCACCAGCGCCGCGCGATTGAAGACCAGCAACAGGACGGCGAGTGCGACGAACAGCACCCAACCGGTCTTCGCCGTCGACTGCGCCAGCACGAAAATCAGCAGCGCGAGTATCGCCATGGTGGCGGCGGAGAAGCGCTTGCGGAGGAACACGATCGGCAGCAGCAGAAAGGAGTAGATGTTAAGGAAATGCGGCCATCCTGAAAGCCCGTTCAGCCGGAACACGTCGAGATGGACCTGCGGATTGAAGATGGGGAACCCGAAACCGAAGATGCAGACGAACTGGATGGCGCCAAAGATGGCCATCAGACCCAGCGCCCACGTGGTGGCGTCCTGCACACTTTCCGCGCTGAGCCGCTGCGTCTTCAGGAACGCGTAGACGGTGACGACGGTGAAGACATCAAAGCCGAGCCATAGCGCCCAGCCAACCGAACTGCGGACGTTGACGGACGTCGCCACGGCGATGGCGACGGGAACCAGCACCAGCAGCGGATACGCGGGCATCCGGCGCAACAGGGAGTGCCCCTGTTCCCACATCGTCCGCGGCGCGAACAGCCACATGCCGAGGATCAGGAAGTAGCCGTACTTGAGCTTGATGCCCCCGGCACTCACGAACAGCAGGTCGGCCGTCAGCAGGAACAGCGTGAGCGCGAGGTAGAGGCTGGGTACCGCACCCCCGATCGAAGCCCGCATTGGCTGCCGAGGATCGCCGAGGTCGCCGCCGGCAGGGTGTGCGGAAGTCATCGGTCGCGGATCAATC
>JBDTNR010000461.1:0-3272 GCA_039933655.1 Betaproteobacteria bacterium
AACCGCACCGATGAGGGCAAGCTGGTGGGCGACGTCGACTTCGAAGCCGCCCGCGAGCGCGCTTCGTGGATCACGCCGGTGCCGGGCGGCGTGGGTCCGATGACCATCGCGATGCTGTTGTCGAATACGCTGCGTGCCGCGGAGATCCAGGACGAAAGCAAGAGCTCACGCAGACTCTAGCGATCGTTCGCTACGCGATCCTGGTCCCACTGATCGAGTCCGTCGCAACCGAAGGAGAACTTCAATGAATGCAGCTCGAATCGCTATCGGCGTTGCCATAGCGTCGCTGTGCGCCGTTGCACCGGTCGCGCAGGGGCAGGCGTGGCCAACGAAGCCAGTCCGCATGGTGGCCGTATTCCCGCCGGGCGGATCGGTCGACCAGGTGGCACGCGTGCTTTCGCAGTAGCTGTCGACGCAACTCAACCAGACGTTCGTCGTCGACAACAAGGGCGGTGCGTCGGGCTCGATCGGGACGGCCGAAGGAGCCGGCCGTGTCGGTCGCTGCGTCGCCACCACCGGGAAAATGGTGGCGTTCGGCTCGGCGTCGCGATCGGACAGTTCTGGAATCCTCCGAATTATCCCGCGGATCGGCGACAGGTCAATTCGGATCTGCATCGCGTAAGCCCGTGCGTGCGTGCAATGGGAGGTGCGGCCCCACAACCACGATGGCCGGCAGCGTCGTTCATGGGGTTGGGCCACACTGTGCAGCGCTTTCCGGGTGCAACTATCCGCGACGTGCCGCTGCATTCAAGATCGGCTTCGCGGTCGAACCGGTCATTGGCTCCCTGCCTTCACAGGCGGAGTGCCTTCCTTGAAGATTCCTCGCAGCTGGTTGCGAAGTTCCGGACTGTCATTGTGCCCGTGAACGGCCACGGCATGCTGCACGGCAGCGCCCAAAAGCTCTTCTTCGCTGTCGGCTGCTATCGCGACCGTGCAATTCTTTTCGCTTGGAAATTCACGGCAGTCTATGTATTTGCGCGCCATATGATCTCCTGGGAGTCTTCCTGATAGGTGCCGTTGTCTTCTGCGTAAGGCGCCGGGTCGCACCCAAGTCCACCGTGGCGTCTGACATTCGAGTAACCAGCGCGTCGTCACCGACGGCCGGACCAGGAACCACTTGCCCCGGGCGTATGTTGACCGCACGATGAGGCTGCACAGGAACGTAGCCAACGCCACTCTGCGGAGGCGGATTCGTTTGAGCCACGCGGGTGAAGATATCGCCGACCTCGATGAGGCATTATGCGCCGGCCCTTCGCCGATTGCGGGCGTGAGACCTCCAAGAATCGACAGTGACTGGAGCTCGCGCTGGTTGCCGGCATTTCACATTCCGAGGAGGGTGAACGTATTGCATCGCAATATCCATCGGGTTTCCCTACGACATGTTGCCCGGCCCGTCCTGCGACGGCTGCATGATCCCGCCGTTGATGCCGCCGCCACCGCCGGTATCGACGAAGCTGTAGTTCATGCCTGGCGTCTCCTGCACGTTCCAGTCGAACACCTCGCGATAGAACGTCGAGGCTTTCGCCGGATCCTTCGACCAGAACTCCCAATGCACGACGGGGTTTCCCATACGAACTGCAGTTGAACAAGAACCTACGAGCACATCAAGCGGGGCCTCGCAAGGCTCGACGCCGCAGGGGAAAGATCAGGTCGCGCTCCCGCTCCGCAGGTGCCACGCCTTCGGTCGCGTAAACGTCCGGATGCCGTACGTCGACAGCGTCAGCCCGATGCCGGACTTCTTCACGCCGGACCAGGGTAGCCGCGGGCTGACCCGGTCGCAACAGTTCCAGTAGACGCTCCCCGCCGCCAGTCGACCGAGAATGCGCTTCGCGCGCTTCTCGCTGGGCGTGTAGACGCCTGCCGTCAGCCCGTATTCGCTGTCGTTCATCAGCTCGACGGCCTCGTCGTCATCGCGAACGCGCTGGATGCCGATCACCGGCCCGAAGCTCTCGTCGCGCATCAACGACATCCGGTGATCAGCATTGCTGACCACGGTGGGCTCGAACCAGTTGCCCTTGCGGTCGATCGCCTTGCCGCCGGTCAGCACCTTGCCGCCGAGCTTCCTCGCCTCCGTGACCTGGCGCTTCAGCACGTTGAGCTGAGCCCGCCGCGTGACGGGCCCCAGGTAGGTAGACTCGTCGAGTGGATCGCCCAGGCGAAAGCCCTTCACTTCGGCGACGAACGCGTCGACGAACGCATCGTGGATCGCGTCGGCGACGTAGATCCGCTCCACCGCACAACACGATTGGCCATTGTTGTAGAAGGCGCCATCGGCCAGCCCGGCCGCGGCCACCTTCGGGTCCGCATCCTCGCAAACGTAGATCGGATCCTTGCCGCCGAGCTCGAGCTGCACTTTCACCATGCGGCGGCCGGCGCTCGTGGCGATCTTCTGCCCGGTGGCATACGAGCCGGTGAAGAACACGCCGTCCACGGGTTGGCGCAGCAACGCCGCACCCGTCACACCATCACCGATGACCGGGATGAACACGTCCTCGGGTACGCCGGACTCCTTCAGCATATGCGCGATGTGCAGACCGGTCAGCGTTGCGTGCTCGGACGGTTTGTAGAGGACGGTGTTGCCCGCAATGAGCGCCGGCACGAACACGTTCGCGCCGACGAAGTAGGGATAATTCCAGGCCGAGATGTTGGCGATGACGCCGAGCGGCTCATGCGAGATGCGCTCCTCGAGCTTCTGGTCGACGTCTGCCAGCACCGTCTCGTTGCGAAGCGTGCGCGGGGCTTCGGCAAGGAAGAAGTCGAGGCGTCCCACAAGCCCGTTCAGCTCATTGCGCGATTGGCGGATCGGCTTGCCGACCTCGCTGGTCAGCGTGCGGGCGAGCGCCTCGTGCATCGCGACGACGCGTTCACGGAATGCGGCGATTGTCGCGAGCCGGTTCTTTAGCGTGCGCGCCGCCCATTCGGGCTGGGCCGCGCGGGCGCGCCTGTACTTCTTGCGGACCGCGGCGTTCGAATCGGCTTCGATGTCGGCCAGGATTTCGCCGGTCGCAGGGTTGTGCAGTTTCATCGTGGGCTCGAAGACACTGGGTTCCCGCCTGCGCGGGAACGACAAGAGAAAGCATGTCGACCCGTCCCGCGTGCGCGGGAACGACAAGACATAGGCGGGGTCGTGCACTTCATCGGGGGCTCGAAGACACTGGGTTCACGCCTGCGCGGGAACGACAAGAGACAGCATGTCGACCCGTCCCGCCTGCGAGGGAGCGACAAGACATGGGCGGGGTCGTGGACTTCATCGGCGGCTCGAAGACACTGGG
>JBDTNR010000462.1:0-3270 GCA_039933655.1 Betaproteobacteria bacterium
TCATGATGTAGACCTCGGGGTGGCCGAAGAACCAGAACACGTGCTGGAACAGCACGGGATCGCCGCCACCGGCCGCGTTGAAGAACGACGTGCCGAAATGGCGGTCCGTCAGCAGCATCGTCACCGAGCCCGCGAGCACCGGCATGACGGCGATCAGCAGGTACGCCGTGATCAGCCACGTCCAGACGAACAGCGGCATCTTCATCAGCGTCATGCCCGGCGCGCGCATGTTGAGGATCGTCGTGATGATGTTGATCGAGCCCATGATCGACGACGCGCCCATGATGTGGACGGCGAAGATCGTCAGGTCCATCCCCATGCCCGCCTGCACCGACAACGGCGGGTACAGCGTCCAGCCGCCAGCGGCGGCGCCGCCGGGGACGAAAAACGAGCCGATCAGCATGATCGCCGCGGGTGGCAGCAGCCAGAAGCTCCAGTTGTTCATCCGCGCGAACGCCATGTCGGGCGCGCCGATCATCATCGGGATCTGCCAGTTCGCGAAGCCCACGGCGGCCGGCATGATGGCGCCGAAGATCATGATGAGACCGTGCAGCGTCGTCAGCGAATTGAAGAACTCCGGATGCACGACCTGCAGGCCCGGCTGGAACAGCTCGGTGCGGATCGTGAGTGCCATCACGCCGCCGACGAAGAACATCGTCAGCGAGAACAGCAGGTACATCGTGCCGATGTCCTTGTGATTGGTCGTCGTGACCCAGCGCATGATCCCGGTCGGATGGTGATCATGGCCATGGTCGTCGCCTGCGACGTGATCGTGCGGAATGCTGCTCATACGGGACTCCTGGCTATTTCCGTTGCTGCAGTTTCGTCGTCGATGGGTAACGCGTTACTTGCGCGCCGCCTGGATCGCGGCTGGCATCACGTCGCCGTACTTGTTGCCCCAGCTGTTGCGCGTATAGGTGATCACCGAGGCGATATCGGCGTCGGACAGCTGCTTCCACGCCGGCATCGCGGTGCCCGGCTTGCCGTGCAGAACGAGCGCGATCTGCGCGTCCGGCGGACCGCCGACGACCTTGGAGCCATCGAGCGCGGGGAATGCGCCGGCGACGCCCTTCCCGTTCGCCTGGTGGCAGGCGACGCAATTGGCTGCGTAGACGCTCGCACCCTTGGTCATCAGTTCCGCTTCGGTCCACGTCTTGCCCGGATCGTCGGCCGCGACGGCGGACTTCTGCTTCTGGTCGGCGACCCAGATCGCGTAGTCGTCCTTCGACTTCACCTCGACGACGATCGGCATGAAGCCGTGCTCCTTGCCGCAGAGCTCGGCGCACTGGCCGCGATAGGTGCCGACCTTCTCCGCCTTGAACCACGAATCGCGGACGAAGCCGGGGATGGCATCCTGCTTCACGCCGAATGCCGGCACCCACCACGCGTGGATGACGTCGTTGGCCGTGATGATCACGCGGATCTTGCTGTCGACCGGAACCACCATCGGCCGGTCGACTTCCAGCAGGTAGTTGGGGCCCTTGGGTTCGCGATTCTCGATCTGCGCCAGCGGCGTCGCCAGGTTTGAATAGAACCCGAAGCCTTCCTGCAGGTAATCGTAGCCCCATTTCCACTGGTAGCCCGTGACCTTGACGGTGATGTCCGGCGCCGACGTGTCCTTCATCGCGAGGATGGTCTTGGTGGCGGGCCACGCCATCGCCAGCAGGATGAGGATCGGGATGACGGTCCAGACCACCTCGACGGTCGTGTTCTCATGGAACTGGGCCGCCTTGTGGCCGACCGATCTCCGGTGCTTGAAAATCGAGTAGAACATCACGCCGAACACCAGCACGAAGATGACGGCGCACACCCAGAAAATGTAGGAATGCAGGTCGAACATCTGCTGGGCGATCGGCGTGATCGGCGTCTGCAGGTTCCAATCGAGCGCCGCGTTTGCGAGTCCCGGCGCGAGCGCCGCCACTCCCGCCAGGCCGGCGGCACCACGCGAAAGAATGCGGCTTGCCGCCCCGTTTTCCCTGTGCTTGCGAACCATGCTATCCCCGATCAATCTTGCCATCCCGATTCCGTCGTGGGCGCTTTAGCGCATGCCCGTCAGTTGCCGGAGCTCCCGCGCTACGGCAAGCAACTTCCCGACCGGCAGTCTCTTGCCGAATTCCCACGTCGTACCGCCCCCGCGCAAAATAACCCGTGGCGACCGGCCGAATCCGGCCCGCTCCACCTCGACGCGCAACCAGTACCGGTTGAATTCGCGCCGCTCCCGCCTGCTGCCCGCCGCCTGCTCGACCAGCACGCTGTCGCCTGCGACAGTCAGCCGTTCCCAGTCCCCCGCTCGCCGTTCGCACCAGTGAAAGGCCAGTCCGAAGACCGCAATCTCCAGTATCGAATACGGCAGCACCGGCCACGCACCCGCTGCCGCAAAGGCCAGTGCCAGCCCCAGGCTGACGGCCGCGAGGGCGCAGAACACCAGCCACCGCGCCCGCCCCCGCAGTGAATCGTTACCGCGCACGACCACGCAGTATTCGAGGTCGGCGCGGAGCGGAGGGAGGGCAACGCTCGACAAGGGATCAACCGAGCCTTTGCCGGCGCGCCCTTTGGCGCACCAATGCCGGCGACGGTGCTGCAAAGCGCGAAATATTAGCACGCTTCGCAGGCCGCAGAACGCCGGACTCCCTGTTGTTCCGCAGGGCGGGAGGAATTGCGCGCATTGATCCAACAGGCGGGCCGCCGCACCGTCAGCCGCGGGGGCCGGCGGCCCCGGCGAGCCCGAGCAGGCGCAACGCGTCGGGTCCGAAGCAGGGCGAAGCATTCCATTGCACGTCGGCGAGCATGGGCGCATCGAGCAGTCGGACGAGTTCCGCGATGTTGTCATCCGCACGCGGCATCCTCGGATCGATGCGATTGGCCACCCACCCGGCGCAGTGCACGCCGCGCTCGCGCAGCGCGCGCGCCGACAGCAGCGCGTGATTGAGGCAACCAAGCCGGATCCCCACGACGAGCAGCGCCGGCAACCGCAATCGCAGCGGAATGTCGAGCATGTCGAGATGAGGCGCAAGGGGCACCACCACGCCTCCTGCGCCCTCGACGACGATGACGTCCGCCATGGCCGCGGCATTGCGCCAGGCGGCGGCGATCGGCGCCAGATCGATCGTCACGCCGGCGTCCCGGGCCGCGAGATGCGGCGCGATCCCTTCCGCAAATGCAAACGGATTGCGGTCGGCGCGAGCGAGCGGCAGGCCGTCGGCCGCGGCGAGTGCCGCGACGTCGGCATCGACGCCGGTGCCGGCGGCGATGCCGGCGGCCACCGGCTTG
>JBDTNR010000463.1:0-3268 GCA_039933655.1 Betaproteobacteria bacterium
GCCGTCCCAAGGCGCGAATGGCTCCCCCACTGGGGGCAGCGCGGCGGCGGCAGCCGCAAGCGTGGGGGTCGTATGAGCGCCGCCGGGCCGTCCCAAGGCGCGAATGGCTCCCCCACTGGGGGCAGCGCGGCGGCGGCAGCCACAAGCGTGGGGGGTACTTCGATGAGCCGAAACGACGAACTGTTCGCGCGTGCGCAGCGAACCATTCCCGCGGGGGTCAATTCTCCGGTCCGCGCCTTCCGATCGGTCGGCGGAACCCCGCGCTTCATCACGCGCGGCGAGGGTCCCTACATCTGGGACGCGGACGGCAAGCGCTATATCGACTATGTCGGCTCGTGGGGGCCGGCGATACTCGGGCACGCGCATCCGGCCGTCGTCCGCGCCGTGCAGGAAGCCGCCACGCATGGGCTGTCGTTCGGCGCGCCTACCGAGAGCGAGATCGTCATGGCCGAGACCCTCGCGCGGCGGCTGCCGTCGATCGAAATGGTCCGCCTCGTCTCGTCGGGCACGGAGGCGACGATGTCGGCGCTGCGACTGGCGCGCGGCTACACCAACCGGTCGAAGATTCTCAAGTTCGAGGGCTGCTACCACGGCCATGGCGACAGCCTGCTCGTGAAGGCCGGCTCCGGCGCGCTGACGTTCGGCCAGCCGTCGTCGGCCGGCGTGCCGGCGGCGATCGCCAACGAGACGATCGTCGCGCCGTTCAACGACCTGGACGCGGTGGCGGCGATTTTCGCACACGACGGCGACGGTATCGCGGCGATCATCGTCGAGCCCATTGCGGGCAACATGAACCTGATCATGCCGCAGCCGGGATTTCTGGATGGCCTGCGCGCGCTTTGCGACCGCCATGGCGCCGTGCTGATCTTCGACGAGGTGATGACGGGCTTTCGCGTGCACCCGCAGGGCGTGCAGGGCCTGACCGGCATCACACCGGACCTGACGACGCTCGGCAAGGTGATCGGTGGCGGCATGCCGGTCGGCGCGTTCGGCGGCAAGCGCGCGATCATGGAAAGGATCGCGCCGCTGGGGCCGGTCTACCAGGCCGGCACGCTGTCCGGCAATCCGGTGGCGGTGGCGGCGGGGCTCGCCACGCTCGCCGCGACGGAGGTGCCGGGCTTCTACGACGCGCTCGCGGCATCCACGCGCGCGTTCACCGAGGGTCTTGCCGCGGCGGCCCGGCGTGCGGGGGTCACGTTCTGCGCGCAATCGGTCGGCGGCATGTTCGGCCTGTATTTCGCGGCGCAGCTGCCCGACTCGTACGACACGGTGATGGCGTGCGACAAGGAGCGCTTCAACCGGTTCTTCCACGCGATGCTGGACGCCGGCATCTACCTGGCGCCGTCGGCGTTCGAAGCCGGCTTCGTGTCGTCCGCGCATTCGCACGACGACATCGCCGCCACGATTCGCGCCGCCGAGTCGGCATTCGCCCGCGGGTGACGCAGGCGCGGTGCCGGAACTTCCCGACATCGAGGTCTATCGCGAGGCGCTGACCGCGCGCGTGGTCGGCGCGCCGCTCGTTCGCGTCGAGTTGCGCAGTCCGTTCGTATTGCGCACCGCGGTCCCGCCGCTGTCCGACCTGTACGGCAGGCCGGTGCGGTCGGTGCTGCGCGTCGGCAAGCGCATCGTGTTTGCCTTCGACGACGCATTGTTCCTCGTCATCCACCTGATGGTCGCCGGGCGTCTGCAGTGGCTGCCCGAACGCGGCAAGGCGCCGGCGCGAATCACGCTGGCGCTGCTCGGGTTCGGCACCGGCACGCTCGCGTTCACCGAAGCGGGGACCAGGCGTCGCGCTTCTCTGCATTGCGTGCAGGGCGCGGACGCGCTCGCCGCATTCGATGCCGGCGGACTCGACGTGCTCGCGTCCGACCGCGACGCGTTCGCGCGACGGCTGCGCGCCGAGAACCACACGGCCAAGCGCGCGCTCACCGATCCGCGTCTTTATAGCGGCATCGGCAATGCATTTTCCGACGAGATTCTGCATCGCGCGCGGCTTTCCCCGCTCGTCTTGACGCAGAAGATGGACGATGCGGCGGTCACTCGCCTGTTCGACGCCGCGCGCGACATCCTCGACGAATGGACGACGCGGCTGCGCGACGATGCCGCCGGTGCGTTTCCTGTCCAGGTCACGGCGTTCCGGCCGCAGATGGCGGTACACGGCCGGTTCCGTCAGCCGTGCCCCGACTGCGGCGCGCCCGTGCAGCGCATCGTCTACGCGGAAAACGAGTGCAACTACTGCGCGCGCTGCCAGAACGGCGGCGTCGTGCCGGCCGATCGCGCGCTGTCGCGGCTGCTGCACAAGAGTTTCCCGCGTTCGCTCGACGACGGTTGACGGCGTTGCTACAGCGGTGGCAATGCCCACGCCGCCAGCAGCTTGCCGTGCAGCGCGGCGGCCGCCTCAGGATCGGCCGCTGGCATTGCATACCAGTGTCGGTGGGAACTGTCGGGCGCAGCGAGTTGCGGAAACTTGGCGGCGAACTGCTGCTGCGCCGCGGCGTATCGCGCATCGTGCGTGCCGCGTGACGCATGGACGAGTGCGAGGTCGCAGGCGATCGCCACGCGCGCGCCGGCCAGATGCGAGCGATAGCTGAAGTCGAGATCGTAGAAGTGGAAGCCATCGAGGCGCGCGGCATCGAAGCCGATGCGTTCGATCCATTTCCGCCGCGCGGCGGGGAACACGCCATCCAGGCCCTGCGCGTCGGCGATGCGCGGGCCGCTAAGCGAGAGCACGCCGAACTCGCATGCCCGGGAGCCGGCGGCATCATGGGTGATCGCGCCATGCAGATGCGGATGGCCGGCACCGAGCATCGACGGCCCGGTCACGAGCGTGGTCCCGGCTATGCCGACGACATCCGCGGTGGCCAGCGCGTCGGCGAGCCGCGCCGCGAAGTCGTCGCGCGCGATTCGGACGTCATCGTGCGAGAACACGACGATATCCCCGCTGCCCTGCGCAAATCCGCGCGCATAGCCGTCGTACATCGATACCGCGTTGCGGATGCGGACGCGCTGGTGCGGCCACGCCGCCAAGGCGCGGCGATACTCGACATCGACAGCGGCGAAGCGGTCGTCGTCGCGGCTGACGACCACGATCGAAGGCGTCGGCAGCGGCCCGGCACGCGGCGATGGCGGTGCGCGCGGCAGCAGCGAAGCCGGAACTTGCACCACGCTGCGGAAGACCTGGTCGACCAGGTCGAAATCCAGCGGGTCGCGGCGCGCGGCGGCGAGACCCGCCGCGAGCCCCACGGACCAATCGCCGAGCGCGCGCGCC
>JBDTNR010000464.1:0-3259 GCA_039933655.1 Betaproteobacteria bacterium
CCTTCGGCGTGCGGATCTCGCCTTCGATCGTGTCGCCGGTGTGCAGGTTGAAGCGCCGGATCTGCGACGGCGAGATGTAGATGTCGTCGGTGTTCGCGAGATACGACGTGTCCGGCGAGCGCAGGAAGCCGAAGCCGTCCGGAAGCACTTCGAGCACGCCGCCGCCGAAGATCGACTCGCCCTTCTTCGCCTGCTGTTTCAGCAGCGCGAAGATGAGATCGTGCTTGCGCATCCGGTTGGCGCCTTCGATCTCGTTCGCATTGGCGAACTCGATCAGCTCGGATACATGTTTGGATTTGAGTTCGGATAAGTGCATGTGCGGAGAGGGGGCGTGCCGGAACGGCGCGGGTCGGGACGACTCAAGCGGCCGCCTAAAGCGGCTGCGCAGACTGTCGGGACGGGTTTGAGATCGGGGCGCCGCGCGAACTGCGAAGCGGCGCCTCAACGATTCAGGCTGTACGGCGGCGGGTCAGAGGATCTTGCCTGCTGCGCGTACGGGAAGGCAGCGTATAGGGGTTGGCGGCGGCTGTCAACCGGCTGCGACAGCCGCGACCCGCGTGCGGCTACAGGTTGCTGTCGAGGAAGGCCGTCAGTTGCGACTTGGTGAGCGCGCCGACCTTCTGCGCATGCGCCTGGCCGCCCTTGTACAGGATCACGGTCGGGATGCCGCGGATGCCGTACTTGCCGGGCGTCGACGGGTTGGCGTCGATGTCGAGCTTGGCGATCGTGATCTTGCCGTCGTATTCCCGGGCGATCTCGTCGAGCACCGGCGCGAACATCTTGCAGGGGCCACACCATTCGGCCCAGAAATCGACCAGCACCGGATTACCCGACTGCAGAACATCCTTGTCGAAGGTCGCGTCCGATACGTGCTTGATAGCTTCGCTCATTTAGGAATCCTTTCGGTTGGAGGGCCGCAGCCGGAATCGCTCGCCGCGGCGCGCGGGCTTTGGACTTTACGTTAGCCCAAGCGTCAGCGGCGTGCAAGTTCCGCGCGCCATGGGCTAAGCATGGGTCCGATCTGCTAAAATTCAAGGTTTCCACGAGCCCCGAGCGGCAGCACGCCGCGCCGAGAGCCCCATGACCTACGTCGTCACCGAATCCTGCATTCGCTGCAAGTACACCGATTGCGTCGATGTGTGCCCGGTCGACTGCTTCCGCGAAGGTCCCAATTTCCTGGTGATCGACCCGGACGAATGCATCGACTGTACGCTGTGCGTCGCCGAATGCCCGGTCGAGGCCATCTTTGCCGAGGACGACGTTCCCGACGACCAGAAGCAGTTCACGGCGTTGAACGCCGAGCTGTCGAAGCTCTGGAAGCCGATCATCGAACGCAAGCCGGGCCCCCCGGACGCCGACGAATGGAAGGGCGTGCCGGACAAGCTCAAGTATCTCGAACGATGATCCGCCGTCGCGGCGGGTTTGACCATCGCCCATCGTAACCCCTAGAATCGCGGGGGGTTTTTTCAACCAGAAGTCCACGGGGCGCGCGGCGCCTCTCCACCGACTCATGATCGATCCCATGAAACGAATCGTCTTCCATGCCGCGTTGTTCGCCGCGGCGCTCGCCCCGCACCTCGCACTCGCGCAGGCGGCTGCCCCGGCGGGCGATCCCGTCAAGGGTGCCCAGAAGGTCCAGATGTGCCAGGGCTGCCACGGCATCGTCGGCTGGCGCACGGCGTTCCCCGAGGTCTACCGCGTGCCGAAGCTGTCCGGACAGGGCGCGCCATATATCGTCGCGGCGCTCAAGGAATACAAGAGCGGCAACCGCGGCCATCCGACGATGAAGGCCATCGCCGCGTCGCTGTCTGACGCCGACATGGCCGATGTCGCCGCCTATTACTCGCAAGTGCCGCTCACGACGGCGCTCAAATGATGATGACCCTTCGCCACGCCGTTGCCCTCGCCGCCATCGCGGCGCTCATTTCCGTCCATGCCACGGCCGCCGATATCGACGCCGGCAAGAAGAAGGTGCAGGAAGTCTGCGCCGCCTGTCATGGCATCGACGGCGCGCAGCCGACGACTCCCGAATACCCGAAGCTCGCCGGCCAGTATCCGGATTACCTTGCGAAGGCGCTGCGCGACTACAAGTCGGGCCAGCGCAAGAATCCGATCATGTCCGGCTTCGCCCAGGGGCTGACCGACAAGGACATCGAGAACGTGTCCGCGTATTTCTATTCGCAGCCGAGCAACCTCGCGAGCCGGTACTGATCGTCGCGATCTTGCGGACTCACGGACAAGGCGCCTCTCGGGCGCCTTTTTCACGCCTGCCGGCGCAGGCAGTCGAGGTAGAGCGTGGCATCCGGCGGCGTGCGCTGCCGCTGCGCCTGCCAGATCACTTCGCCCAGGCACTCGAGCACCGCGTGCAGCGCCGCGTGCTCGTCGCCGCGCACCGCGCGAATCCGTTCGAACTCGGCGCGGATGCCGGGCGGCTGATCGATCGCGAGCTGCTCGGCGACCGCCAGGTGCAGCGACAGGTGCAGGAAGGGGTTGATGTCGCCCGCCTCCGGCGCATAGTCGCGGCCGGCGTGCTTGTCCGGCTGCTCGAACGTCGGATGGTATTCCGGATGCAATGCGATCAGCCCGGTTGCGATCCGCTCGAGGTCCGACAGCGGCGCCTGTGCGCGATGCTTGGCCCACGCGTCGATCAGGAAGCGGCGCGCCTCGTCGCGTGACGGCGTGAACATCGGCGTTCAGCCCGCGAAGGGGAGCGAGGGCGCGTTCCCTCGGGTCTTGCCGCGATACTCGCAGAGATCGCGGATGATGCATTGCGGACACTTGGGCATGCGCGCGATGCAGGTGTAGCGCCCGTGCAGGATCAGCCAGTGATGGGCGCCGTGCTTGAACTCGTCCGGCGTGAATTGCAGGAGCTTGCGCTCGACTTCGACGACATCCTTGCCGGGGGCCAAGCCGGTGCGGTTGGCGACACGGAAGATGTGCGTGTCGACGGCGATCGTCGGCTGGCCGAAGGCAGTGTTCAGCACGACGTTGGCGGTCTTGCGGCCGACGCCGGGCAGCGCTTCGAGCGCCGCGCGGTCGGCGGGCACGTTGCCGCCGTGCTCGCCGACGAGCATGCCGCACAACGCGATGACGTTCTTCGCCTTCATGCGGAACAGTCCGATCGAGCTGATGTAGGGAATCAGGCCATCGACGCCGAGGGCGGCGATCGCCGCCGGCGTGTTCGCATCCGCGAAGAGCCGCGTCGTCGCCTTGTTGACGCTCTTGTCGGTGGCCTGCGCGGAGAGCACCACCGCGACCA
>JBDTNR010000465.1:0-3259 GCA_039933655.1 Betaproteobacteria bacterium
GGTGCGGGAAGAGCTCGAAGTGCTGGAACACCATGCCGACGCGCGAGCGCAGCTTCGGCAGATTCGTCTTCGGATCGGCGATCGACGTACCGTCGACGATGACGTCGCCCTTCTGGAACGGCTCCAGCGCGTTGACGCACTTGATCAGGGTCGACTTCCCCGACCCCGACGGCCCGCAGACGACGACGACCTCGCCCTTGGCGATCCTGGTCGTGCAATCGGTCAGTACCTGGAAACTGCCGTACCACTTGGAGATGTTCTTGATGTCGATCATTGCGCGCTCTTTTGTTCCCTCGGGATCAACGGATGATGGCGATCTTCTTCTGCAGCTGGCGCACGAGCATCGACAGGCTGAAGCAGATGATGAAATACACCAGCGCCGCCAGCAGGTACATTTCCACCGGCCGGTTGAAATTCTTGCCGGCGACCTCGAATCCCTTCAGCAGGTCGTAGGCGCCGATCGCGTAGACCAGCGATGTGTCCTGGAACAGGATGATCGTCTGCGTCAAAAGCACCGGCAGCATGTTGCGGAACGCCTGCGGCAGCACGATGAAGCGCATGCACTGCGAGTAATTCATGCCGACCGCGTAGCCGGCCGACACCTGGCCCTTCGGCACTGACTGGATGCCCGCGCGCATGATCTCCGAGTAGTACGCGGCCTCGAACACCGTGAAGGTGACCATTGCGGAGACTTCGGCGCCCATTGGCCGGCCGAGCAGCAGCGGAATGAGCAGGAAGAACCACAGGATCACCATCACCAGCGGTATTGAGCGCAGCGTATTCACGTAGAACGCAGCGGGCAGCACCAGCCACTTCTTGTCCGAAAGCCGCATCAGCGCGATGGCGGTGCCGAGCGCGATGCCGCCGATCATGGCGACCAGCGTCAGCTGGACCGAAAAATAGAAGCCCTTGAGGATGAAGCTCGATACGAGGTTCCAGTCGACGAAGGCGAAGGACAGATTCACTTGGCGCCCCCGATCACCATGCCCGGCACCTGGACCCGCTTCTCGATGTAGGCGGCCAGGCGGTTCACGGTGAATGCCGAAATGAAGTACAGGAACGTGACGGCGAGGTAGATCTCGACGCCGCGCGACGTTTCCTCCTGCGCCTGCATCGCGAAGAACGTGAGTTCGCTGATGCTGACGGCGAATGCGACCGACGAGTTCTTGATGATGTTCATCGACTCGCTGGTCAGTGGCGGGATCACGATGCGGAACGCCATCGGCAGGATGACGAACCGGTACGTCTGCGGCAACGTGAGGCCCATGGCGAGACCCGCGTAGCGCTGCCCCTTCGGCAGCGCCTGGATACCCGCGCGCACCTGCTCGGCGATGCGCGCCGACGTGAAGAAGCCGAGCGCGATGACGACGGCGAAGAAATCAGGAACCTGCTGCAGTCCCTTGAACATCGACGGGATGACGTGGTACCAGAGGAAAATCTGGACCAGCAGCGGGATGTTGCGGAAGAGCTCGGTCCACGCGTTGCCGATCCAGACGAACGCCTTGACCGGCGTCGTGCGCAAAATCCCCATCAGCGAGCCGACCGACAGCGCCACCACCAGCGAGCACGCGGAGACGAGCAGCGTCCAGCCCCACGCCGACATCATCCAGTTGAGATAGGTCTGCCCGCCCCCGGTGTCCTGAAAGAAAACCTGCCAATCCCAGCTCATCGAGCCGCCCCCGCAATCGTCGGACCCTGGTCGGAAAAAAAGCGCGACGCGGGGTTCACCGTCGCCGCGCTTGCGCAGCCTGTCCCAAGCCCCGGCGTGGCCGGAGCCCGTTACATCGACTTTATTGCACCGAGTACTCTTCCATCGGCTTGTCGTTCGGACTGGCCCATGCCTGCTTCGTCATCTCCGACAGCGGCAGACCCACCTTCGTGTTGGCCGGCGGGATCGCCTGCATGAACCACTTGTCGTACATCTTCGCCAGTGCGCCGCTCTTGATCATCGCCATGATGCTGTCGTCGACCGCCTTCTTGAAAGCGGGATCGTCCTTGCGCATCATGCAGGCCAGCGGCTCGACGGACAGCACTTCGCCCAGGATCTTGTAGTCGGCGGGATTCTTCGACTTGGATACGAGGCCGGCGAGAATCTGTCCGTCCATCACGAACGCGTCGGCACGGCCTGACTCGAGCAGCAAGAAGCTGTCGGCGTGGTCCTTGCCGAACACTTCCTTGAAGTCCATATTCGACGCGCGCTTGTTCTTGCGCAACGTCTGCACCGACGTCGTGCCGGTGGTCGTGGCAACCGTCTTGCCGTTCAAGCCGGCGATGCCGGTGATGCCGGAATTCGCGCGGGTGACGATGCGGCCTTCCTCGACGTAGGTCGTCATCGCGAACGCCACGTCCTTCTGGCGCGCCGCGTTGTTGGTCGTCGAGCCGCACTCGAGATCGACCGTGCCGTTCTGTACAAGGGGAATGCGGTTCTGCGACGTCACCGGCTGGTACTTGATGTCGATCTTCGGCATCTTGAGCTGCTTCTGCAGGTCGGCCGCGATATTGTTGGCCATCTCCGTATGGAAGCCGACGTACTTGCCGTCGCCGAGCGTGTACGCTATCGCGCCCGACGATTCGCGCGTGCCCAGCACGATCGTGCCGCTGTCCTTGATTTTCTTCAGCGTGCCAGTGAGTTCCTGCGCGTGCGTGGCCATCGCGAACATCGCGGCGACGAGCACGAATCCAGCCTTGGGAAGCAACTTCATCGAGTTCTCCGGTAATGGCGCCGCAGTGGAGGCAGGTGCGGGGCGCGGCAATTGGGACCGGGCAATCGCGGTGGCAGGCAAATCCGGGGAACATTCGAGCCCGCCGCGATGCCCCCGTGACTTAGTGTAGCGGCGGGCCAACGGGTTTGTCTATGCGCAGGCGCCTCCAGGCCGCCGGCGGCCGCGCGCCCCACGGCGCCCCCTATAATCGAAACCATGACCACGGAATTGGCCCCGATCCTCGAAATCGCGCAATTGCGCACGATCGAGGCAGTGCATGCCGGCGATTCACTGATGGAGCGCGCGGGCCGCGCGGCCGCCGCCGCGGCGCGCGCCCTGGCGGGCGACCGCGGCGGGCCCATCGTCGTTCTGGCCGGACCCGGCAACAATGGCGGCGACGCGTTCGTCGCCGCACGCGCGCTGCGCGCCGACTACCACGATGTCGTCGTCGTATTCGCGGGCGACGGCGCCAAGCTCCCGGAGGATGCGGCGGCGGCGTATCGGGCATTCATTGCGGCGGGCGGCGCGACGGTCGCAGCGCCGCCCCAAAAGCGTCC
>JBDTNR010000466.1:0-3247 GCA_039933655.1 Betaproteobacteria bacterium
CCTCGTGCTCGAACGCGTACACGAACTGCACCTTGCGGTCCTGGCAGATCCCGATGCATGTCTGCGGCGCGTCGATCTTGCCGCAGCCGATGCATTGCCACGCCTTCACATAGTCGGTCATCGCGAGTCAAGGCTGCGTCGCATCACCGGGGAGTATCGGGCGAAACGGCGACAGCGCGACAGAAAGTGGTGAAGCGCGAAGTCTGCGCCGCGAATGCAGCGGCCGCCTTGCCACGGATCAATGCCGCGTCGCTCGACCGATCCTTGCCAAAGGTGTGACAGCATTCGAAAGACTAACGTCGTCCCCGGGAAAACCGGGACTGGAGCCTCGCAGGAGCTGCATCGCCGGGTTCCCGCCAGCGCGGGAACGAAGGAGCGTTCGACGCATTCCCGTCAAGCACCATGAAAGCGACGGTCACGCCGCGGCGAGCCCGCGAATGGCGTCCGACTCGACGACGAACCGGCCCGGTTCGCTGGTGCGCGAGGCGGCGAGCAGTGCCCGCGCGACGAGGCGCGCGTCGATGGGCCGGTAACGGGCGGGAAGGAGCGCCGACAACGGCCGCAATGCCGCGATGGCGAGCCGCTCGCCGGCCCGAAACTCCGCACGCTCGCCGGCGAGCAGCGACGGCCGCAGCGCGACGACCGTGCGGAAGGGAAGTCGCGCGAGCTCCGCCTCGAGTTCGCCTTTGGTCCGGTTGTAGAACACGCGCGCAGTGGCGTCGGCGCCCATGGCCGACACGAAGTAGCAACGCGTCGCGCCGGCGGCCAGTGCCATGCGCGCAATGGCGACCGGATAGACGAGATCGACTTCGCGAAACGCTTCGCGCGACCCGGCTTGCCGGATCGTCGTGCCGAGGCAGCAGAAATAGTCCTCGACAGGCGGCGATGCGAAGTCCTCGAGGTGCGCGAAATCGACGAGCGCCTCGGTGAGCTGCGGATGTGGTATGGCGAGCGGACGCCGCGTCAGCGCGACGACGTTGACAATTTCGGGGTCGTCGAGCAGCAGCTGCAGCAGATGTCGGCCGACGAGGCCCGTGGCTCCGGCGATGAGTACGCGGCGGCGCATGGCATCATTATCGCCCGGCGCCCAGGTTCCTGCCCGTTACCCCCCACCTCTCACGATGACGTTCGCCGCCGACTACGACGATCCGCGCTACGGACCGTGGAATCCGGGAATCGAGTCGCAGATCCCGACGGAGCTCATGCACCTGGCGACGATCTTTCGTCCGGAGACCGCCCGCAACACGCTGGCCGACGTGCAGGAGCTGCACGATCTCACCGGCTTGCCGCTACCCGAAATTTCGGCGTTCCGCCCCGAGCGGCTCGCACTGCACGAGGTGCTGGTGCGGGTGACCGCCAACATCTCGGTGCCCGACGGCAACCGCATCGAGGACCTGGGCATCAGCTTCCGGCAGATCACCCGCACGCTGCTCGAACGCCACGTCGAGCCGCAGATGGCGACGATCCGGTCGGTCTACGACGCCACGCGCGGCGCATTGGGCGATGTCGTCGAGCGCGAGCTCGAGCGCATTTTTCCGGTTCCGGGCGCCAGGACATCGACGCCGGCAGGCAGGGGCTGGTGGCAGCGCGCGTTCGGCGGCGGTCGGGGCGTGCCGCAGCCCGCCGTCGTCAGCACGGCCGCGCTGGTCGCCGAGTGGGAAGCCGCGGCGCGGGCGGCGGGCGATCCGGTCGAACGGGCCGCGGCGCGGGCGCTGGCGCGGACGGTCTCTGCGCTCCTCGTCAAGCACGGCGAGGTGTGGGGCGAGCGTTCGACAATCGCCCGGGTGGCCGTCGACCTCGCCGCCAACACGCTTGGCAGCGACGTCATCGGCGCGTTGATCGAACCGATGATCGCCGCCGCCGCCGCGCAGGAAGGCTTTCCCCTGCTGCCGCGGCAGGACCATCCGGTCGTCATGAATACGAAGGGTCCGTCGGCGGCCGGAAAGAGCACGATGCGCCTGCTGCAAAAAGACCTTGCCGGCCGCATCGGCGTCGACTGGAGCGAGTTCGCGCTGATCAGCCCGGACATCTGGCGCAAGCAGCTTCTCGACTACGCAAGCCTGGGCCCCGCCTACAAGTATGCGGGCGCGTTCACCGGGGAAGAGCTGTACATCGTCGATCAGAAGCTCGACCGCTACATGGCGCGCAAGGCGCAGCGCGGCGGCATGTCGCACCTGCTGATCGACCGCTTCCGCTTCGACAGTTTCGCGCCGGATTCGGATGAGGCCGGCAGCAACCTGCTGACGCGGTTCGGCCAGATCGTCTACATGTTTTTCCTGATCACGCCGCCGCACCTGCTGGTGGATCGCGCCTGGAACCGCGGACGCGACGTCGGCCGCTACAAGGCGGTGGACGATACGCTCGCGCACGCCGTCGAAGCCTATTCGGGCATGCCCGAGCTCTTCTTCACATGGGTGCGGCGCTCCGACAAGCGCGTGCATTTCGAGTTTCTGGACAATACCGTCGCCCGCGGCGAGCCGCCACGCACGGCGGCGTTCGGCTGGAACGATCGGCTCAACATCCTCGATGTCCGTTGCCTGATCGATATCGAGCGCTTTCGCAAGATCGACGTCAATGCGCAATCGCCGGATGCGCTCTACGAACGCGGCGAGTCCTTCGCGGCGGCCAGCAATTGCACGTTCCTGCGCCGTTGCGTCAACGAGTTTCGCGAAGTGCAATTCGTCGAACAGGCCAGCGGACGCGTATACCTGGGCGTCGAGGCGGGCAAGCTCGTATTCAGCGACGCGGAGTTACTGCGGCAGATGCTGGCGGATGAGGACACTGGCGCCGGCCTCCTTTCGGCACTGCCGGAACTGGCGCACCGGTCCACCGGGCAGAGCCCATTTCCCCGGCGCTTCGACGCCAGCGAACGCGTCCACACCGTTGGCATTTGGGGGCAAGCATGAGGGGAGCAAGAACTCGCGCGCGCCACGCCACTTTAAAGTTGGCACCGGTACGACGCGGGAAGCCCCGCAGGTCAGTGCGAAAGGCGGCATCGGCTACCTGATCATCCAGGCCTACGCGACGTTCGACATGCCGCGGATGTGCGCGCTGCTGATCGTGCTGTTCGTGCTGGCGATCGGGGCGAACGCGGCAATCGGGCAGTTGGCGCGTTCAGGCGCCCCGGGGCGTCTCGGGCGACAACCGTTCGCGTAACATTCGGGATTCCTGCCCGGGTGGTGAAACTGGTATACACAAGGGACTTAAAATCCCTCGACCGCAAGGTCATGTCGGTTCAAGTCCGGCC
>JBDTNR010000467.1:0-3245 GCA_039933655.1 Betaproteobacteria bacterium
GCTCGTGTCGCCCCGCCACGAGCAGTGCGCCGGACACATGGCGGACGGCTATTTCCGCGTCCGCCACCGCCCGGTGGCCACGTTGACGTCGACCGGCCCCGGCTCGGCCAACCTCGTCATGTCGCTGATCACGGCGCTGTCCGATTCGTCGGCGTTCCTGGCCATCACGGCGAACGTGCCGACGTCGCAGCACAATCGCGCGCCCTTCCAGGAGCTCTACAAGCACAACCAGGCGGATTTTGCCTCGGTGATGCGCCCCGTCGTGAAGCGCGCATTCCAGCCGTCCCGCGTCGACATGCTGCCGCTCGCGCTCAGGCAGGCGATGGACACGATGGTCACCGGCCGGCCCGGCCCGGTGAACCTCGACATCCCGTACAACGTGTTCCAGGAATCGGCGGACGTGGAGTTGCCCGCGCACTCGAACCTCGACAGGCCGCACCGGCCGGGTGGGAGCGACGCGGACATCGCCACGGCGCTCGATCTGCTGGCGGCCGCGCGCCGTCCGGTCATCTTCATCGGCCACGGCGCGACGCTCGCCGAGGCGGGGCCGGAGATCACCGAGCTCGCGCACAGCCTCGGCATTCCGATCATCACATCGCCCAACGGCATGGGCTGCATTCCCGGCGACGATCCGCTGGCGCTCGGCTTCATCGGACGCAACGGCGCGTACCCGGCCAACGAGGCGGGACGGCGTGCGGATCTCGTGCTGACGATCGGCACGCGCTTCGACGACCGGTCGGCATCGAGCTGGCATCCGGGCTACTCGTGGAATTTCCCGAAGACCAAGCTGATCCACGTCGACATCGATCCGCAGGAGCTTGGTCGCAACTATCCACCGACGCTTGGCGTGATCGCCGATGCAAAGGTGTTCACGCGGCAATTACTCGATATGCTGCCAAAGCGGCGCGACATCGACGCGTCGCACTATGCGGCGTGGCGGCGCGACGTCGAGTCGTGGCAGGCGGAGTGGGAAGCGTTCGTCCGGCCGCACTTCGGCGACTCGACGAGCCCGCTGCGGCCCGAGTTCGTCGTCGGCGCACTCCAGCAGGTGCTGCCCGACGACGTGATCCTGTGCCTCGACTCCGGCATCCATCACAACTGGTTCATGCAGTTCTGGAAGGCGAAGCGCCCGCAGAGCATGTTGAACAGTTGGGGCTACTCGTCGATGGGCTTCGGCGTCTGCAGCGTGCTCGGCGCGCAGCTGGCAGCGCCAGACCGGCCATGCGTCGCCGTCGTCGGCGACGGCGGATTCACGATGGCACCGTACGTGCTGTGCACGGCGGTCGAGTACAACATCCCCTGCATCTGGATCATCTGGAACAACTTCGCGTGGGCGGCCATCCGCGACCTGCAGTACGGCCTGTTTGACGGGCGTGAGATCGGGACGGCGTTCTACAAGGGCGAGACCGGGCAGCCATACAACCCGGACTTCGCCGCGTGGGCGCGCGCGTGCGGCGCCGACGGCATCACCGTCACCCGTTCGGAAGACTTCAAAGGCGCGGTCGAACTGGCGCTCAGGAACCGGCGGCCCTGCGTCATTGACGTTCATGTCGACGCGAACGTGCGGCCGCCGTCCACCGGCACGTGGCAGTTGCCGCCCATCCCGTACAAGGAACCCGTGTACGGCAAGCCCTTCGTCGCGTAACCCGTGATCGCGGTTGCACGGTCACTCTCCAGGAGTACGCTTGAATCCGAAACATGCATTGGTCTTCGGCGGTTCCCGCGGCATCGGCGCGGCGATCGTGCGCGCGCTCACGCGCGACGGCTTCGCCGTAGCGTTCACCTACAACGCCAACGCGAAGGCCGCGCAGGACCTTGCGACCAGCGTCGCCAAGGCTATGCCAGGCGCGCGCCTCGTCTGCTGTCCGGCCGACGTCCGTGAGCCCGCAGCAGTGGTCGAGGCGTTCGCATTCGCGGAGCGCGAACTCGGCGGAAAGCTGCAGTGCGTGGTCGCCAATGCCGGCATCAACGTACCGCCGGGACCGGTGGGGCAGTTCGATCCCGACAACTTCCGCGCATTGGTCGAAACGAACATCGTCGGCGCATTCAACGTACTGCGCGAGGCCGCGAACCGGGTCGAGGACGGCGGCACGATTGTCGCGCTCACCACTTCGATGGTGCGCCTCGCGATACCGGGAGTGGGCCCCTACACTGCGAGCAAGGCGGCTGTCGAAAGCCTCGTGCGCTCGATGGCCAAGGAGCTCGCGGTGCGCAAGGTGCGTGTCAACGCGGTCGCACCGGGCCCGGTCGATACCGAGCTCTTCCACGCCGGCAAGACGGACGAGGCCAAGCAGCGCTCGGCGGCCATCAGCCCGTTCAACCGCATCGGCACCCCGGACGAGGTCGCCGAAGCGGTGGCGTTCGTCGTGTCCCCGCGTGCGTCGTGGGTACACGGCCAGATCGTCCAGCCGAACGGCGGCATGGTCTGATGTGCGTGTCCAGTTGATCGACGTCCTCGTGATCGGCGGCGGCAACGCCGCGTTATGCGCGGCGCTGACCGCGCGCGAGGCCGGCGCGTCGGTGCTGCTCCTCGAATCCGCCCCCCGCGCGTGGCGCGGCGGCAACTCCGTGCACACGCGCAACCTGCGCTGCATGCACGACGCGCCGCAGGACCTGCTGACCGGTGCGTACCCCGAGGAGGAGTTCTGGCAGGACCTGCTCAAGGTGACCGGCGGACAGACGGACGAGCGGCTGGCGCGACTCGCCATTCGCGCGTCGTCGACCTGCCGCGACTGGATGCGCCGCCACGGCGTGCGCTTCCAGCCCTCGCTGTCGGGCACGCTGCAGCTGTCGCGCACCAACGCCTTCTTCCTCGGCGGCGGCAAGGCGCTCGTCAACGCTTACTACCGCAGCGCCGAGGCGCTGGGCGTGCACGTTCGCTACGAGGCGCCGGTTGACAGCGTGGAACTCGAGCGCGGTCGATTCGTCGCGGCGCGCAGCGGCGGCGAGCGCATCGGCGCCAGCGCCTGCGTCGTCGCCAGCGGCGGCTTCGAATCCAACCGTGAATGGCTGCGCGAGGCCTGGGGCCAGGTGGACGGTGTGTGGGTTGCCGACAACTTTCTCATCCGCGGCACGCGCTACAACATGGGAGTGCTGCTCAAGGACCTGCTCGGCGCCGGTGCCGACGCCGTCGGCGATCCCACGCAGAGCCATTGCGTGGCCATCGACGCGCGCGCGCCGCTGTACGACGGCGGCATCTGCACCCGCGTGGACAGCGTATCGCTCGGCATCGTGGTGAACCAGCA
>JBDTNR010000468.1:0-3234 GCA_039933655.1 Betaproteobacteria bacterium
CGAGATGGATGCGGCGGGTGTCACCTACGGGCTCTTGCCCGCCCGCTATTCGGATCGGCTGGGTTCGGTTTCCAACGACGAGGTCATGCGCATCGTCGCCGCGCATCCGGACCGTTTCCTCGCGGCCGCCGCGGTCGACCCGGCCGGCCGGCGCCAGGCCGCCGCCGAAATCGAGAGCGCGGTGAAGCGGGGATTCCGCGCGATCAACTTCGAGCCCGGGTCTTACCCGACTCCGATGCGTGCGGACGATCGGCGCCTGTACCCTATCTACGGTTGCTGCGAGGACCTGCGCGTTCCGGTCATCGTGATGGCCGGGGGCAGCGCCGGGCCGGATCTCGACTACACGCACCCGGTGGCGATCGACCACGTGGCCGCGGACTTTCCGTCGCTGCAGATCGTCGTGTCGCACGGCGGCTGGCCGTGGGTGCACGGCATCCTGCACGTCGCCTACCGCCGCCCCAACGTGTACATCTCGGCCGACCAGTATCTTGCGAACATGGCCGGCATGCACGACTACCTCGCGGCGATCAACGGCTTCCTGGGGGATCGCTTCATCTATGGCAGTTCGTATCCGTTCCTGCCGGTCGATGCGTGCCTCGACTGGTTCCGGTCGTTGCCGATCGCCGCCGCCGTGCTCGACCGCGTGCTGTACGAGAACGCGGCGCAACTCCTCGGCCTGCCGTCGGCGGCGGTCGCCGTGCGTTCGCAGTAACCCTCACCGTCCTCATGCGAAGGAGCCTCACATGACCCGCAAATGGTGTTTGGCGATGATGACCGCACTGGTGGCGGTGACAGCGCTGCCGGTCGCGCACGCGCAGAAGTATCCGGACCATCCGGTCCGCCTGGTGGTGCCGTATGCGCCGGGCGGCAGCGTCGACATCATCGGGCGCCTGCTCGCCGCGAAACTGTCCGAGGGCCTGGGCCAGCAGGTCGTCGTCGAGAACAAGGGCGGCGGCGGCGCCACGATCGGCGCGGCGCTCGTGGCGAAGGCGCCCGCCGATGGCTATACGATGCTGCTGGCCGACATCGCATTCGGTGCGAATCCGGCGTTGATGAGCAAGCTCCCGTACGACTCGGCCAAGGACTTCGCGCCGGTGGCGCTGGTCGCGTTGCTGCCGAGCATCCTCGTGGTCGACCCCGCGCTACCCGTAGGCACGGCGAAGGAACTCGTCGCGCTCGCGAAGGCATCGCCCGGCAAGCTCAACTACTCCTCGGCCGGCGTCGGCAGCATGAACTACCTTGCCGGTGAACTCTTCAAGTCCCAACAGGGCATCGACGTCGTTCACGTTCCCTATCAGAGCGGCGGGCAGGCGATTGCCGCGATCCTGGGCGGCCAGACGCAGATGGTGATCACGACGATTCCTCCGGTTCTCCAGCATGTGAAGGCCGGCAAGGTCAAGGCGCTGGCGCTTTCGGGCAACAAGCGGCAGCCGTCGCTGCCCGACGTTCCGACGTTCGCCGAAGCGGGCTTCGCCGAGTTCGACGTGTCGCTGTGGCAGGGCCTGCTGGTGCCCGCGGGTACGCCGCCCGAGGTCATCGCACGACTCAACAGCGAAGTGAATCGCGCGTTGGCAGCACCCGACGTTCGCGCGCGCATCGCCGAGTTGGGCGCCGACCCGGCCGGCGGCACGTCCGAGCAGTTTGCCGCGTTCATCAACGGCGAGATGGCGCGCTGGGGCAAGCTGATCAAGCCCGGGATGCGTCTCAACTGACATGACGAGTGACCGGAGTTCGTGGCGCCAAACGGCGCGGCGACGTGAGCGTGAACATGCACGGAGGCGACATGGCTGGCGATGGTGGACGTCTGCGTGACAAGGTCGCGCTGATCACGGGAGGCAGCGGCGGGCAGGGCGCCGCCGAAGCGCGAATGTTCGCGGCCGAGGGCGCGACCGTGGTCGTCGCCGATGTTGCACACGCTGCCGGCGCCGAGGTCATCGCCGACATCGTTGCTGCGGGCGGGAACGCGTCGTTCGTGCCGCTCGACGTTCGCGACGAGGCCGCGTGGCGCGAGGCGCTGCGCCGGGTCCGCGAAGCGCATGGTGCGTTGCACGTGCTGGTCAACAACGCCGGCGTCGTGAGCCGCGTCGGAATCATGGATGTGTCCGAGGAGGAGTGGCGGCGCGTGATTGACATCAATCTCACGGGCGCCCTCTATGGCATGCGCGCGGCGGCGCCGCTGATCCGCGACTCGGGTGGCGGCGCGATCGTCAACATCTCGTCGACCGCGGGACTGCTAGGGTACGCGGGCGCAGCCTACGTGGCGAGCAAGTGGGCGCTGCGCGGACTTACCAAGACCGCGGCGATGGAATTCAACGACTGGGGCATACGCGTGAACTCGGTTCATCCGGCCCAGGTCGTCGAAACATCGATCGCCTCCAACGCCACGACTGCGTACCGGAACGTGACGGCGCGCGTGATTCCGATGGGGCGCGGTGCGCGTCCGGACGAGATCGCGCAGGTCGTGCTGTTCCTTGCGTCCGACGAATCAAGCTATATCACCGGCACCGAAATCGCAGTGGACGGCGGCTATTCGTCGTACGCACTGCCCCGCCTCCGCGAACACCTGATGCGACAGGCCAACCAAGGCGAACAGGTATGACCGACAAAAGAAGACCGGCAGAAGGCGCGGCACCCGCTGCGCTGATCGTGACGCTCAACTACCAGAACGTCGCGCTCGACGAGCTCAACGACTGGTACGACACCGAACACATTCCGCAGCGTCTCGCGTTGCCCGGCTTCGTGCGAGCGGAACGCTGGATGACCAGCGACGATCAGCCGATCTCGATCGTGCTCTACGAGATCGAGTCGCTCGGCGTGCTCACCGGCGAGCACTACCGCGGCGTGACGGGCGCCAATCTTTCGCCGTGGTCCGGACGCATCCTGCCGAAGTGCCACCGGGACCGCTTCGAGGCCGACCTGACGCTGCACCGTGCGCGGCCCGGTGTCGAGAGCGCGGAAGGACTCCTGCTCGTGGGCATGAACGTCGAGCCTGATGCCGAGGAGGAGTTCGATCGCTGGTACACGGAGGAGCACGTCCCGTCGCTCTACGAGGTGCCCGGCGTGCTGAGCGCGCGGCGTTATCGCGCCGCGGCCGGCGCGCAGAAGCACCTTGCGATGTATCACCTGACGCACCCCGACGTGCAGGCGTCGCCCGCCTGGGCCAAGGCCATCAACACGCCGTGGGCCACCCGCGTCCGGCCGCACACCCGCGATCGAGTTCGCTTCGTCGGCAGA
>JBDTNR010000469.1:0-3220 GCA_039933655.1 Betaproteobacteria bacterium
GTGCCGCGCGACCGACCACATCCCGGAGCAGATCGAATTCATCGCCGACATCGAGCGCAACGGCTTCGCCTACGTGACGGGCGACGGCGTCTACTTCGACACGTCGAAGCAGCCGGACTATGGCTACCTGGCGCGCCTCGACGTGCACGGGCAGGAAGCGGGCAAGCGGATCGAGCAGGGCGCGAAGCGGTCGCCGACCGATTTCGCGCTGTGGAAGTTTTCCCCTGTCGGCGAACGGCGGCAGATGGAGTGGGACAGCCCGTGGGGTCGTGGCTTTCCCGGCTGGCACATCGAGTGCTCGGCGATGGCGCAGAAGTACCTGGGCGACTACTTCGACATCCACTGCGGCGGCGAGGACCACATCCCCGTCCACCACACGAACGAGATCGCGCAGACGCAAGCGCGGGTCGGCACGCGGCTCGCCAATTTCTGGATGCACGGCTACTTCCTGCTGCTCAACGATTCCAAGATGGCGAAGTCCGCCGGGGAGTTCCTGCGGATCCAGTCGCTGATCGAGCGCGGCTACGATCCGCTCGTCTATCGCTACCTGTGCCTGACCGCGCATTACCGGACGCAGATGAGCTTTTCGTGGGACGCGATGGACGCCGCGGCCACGGCGCTCGACCGCATGCGCAATGGCGTGCACGCGCTCGATGCCGCGCCGGCGGCTGCGGCCGACGCCGGCTACATCGACCGTTTCACCACCGAGTTGAACGACGACCTGAACGTGCCACGCGCATTGGCCATCGCGTGGGAGGTGCTGCGCGGCGACCTGCCGCCTGCCGTGAAGCGCGCGACGCTGCTGCGCTTCGACGACGTGCTGGGCTTGCGCCTGGCGCAGTGGGTGCCGCGACAGGACGTCGTCCCACCGGACATCCGGGCGCTCGCCGATGCCCGCGCCGCTGCGCGCGGCGCGAAGCAGTGGGCGGAAGCGGATCGGCTGCGTGCGGACCTGGCCGCCGCCGGCTGGGACATGGAAGACCAGCCGGTCGGCTACAAGCTCAAGAAGCGCTGACGCCGCCCCGGCCGGGCTTGGAGCCGCCTGCCGCGGACTTGGCCGGCGTTCCGCTTCGTCGCGCCTTCCGCGGCTTGGTGCCGCGTTCCCGCCGTTTCGTCGCGCCGGTCTTTCGCACCGCCGGCGCCCTCACTAGGATTCACTCACCGCTGGACGACCACCCCCTTCGATCCCCGTGAATCCGGATCCGGGATTGGCCGCATCCAAGTGGTCAGAAGCGCCGAACGGGGCCGACCGCAACGTGACGGCGCCTTCTGGAAGAGCGAATCCTGCACCGCGTTTTCGATGAACCGATTTGCGCGATGTCCCGACAGCCATTTAGGAATTGATGCCATGACCTACCCGACGACGGAGTTCCAACTTTCGATGCGCGAAAAGATGCTGCGGCCCGCGTTTGGTCTGGCCGCGGTGTTCGCCACCGTCGCCACGCTGGGTCTCGCCGTGGTCACGCCGGCCACGCTCGCGCCTGCCGGCGTCAATGCGGAGGCGTATGCCAACGCCCGGCCGATGGCCGTGACGCCCACCGAGGTCGCGATCCTGCCGCGCACGATCGAAGTGGTGGCCACGCGCACCAAGGCAGCGCGGGCGCCGAGCCCCTACCTGCCGGCGACCTATCGGCCGCGCGGCTGACCCCGCAGCGATCATTCCTGCAACAGGCCGGGCGCCGCGAGGCGCCCGGCCTTTTTGTCGCGCGATCGCGCCGTTACGGCGCCGGCGGACCCCTAGTAGAACCGCTCGACCTTGCCGGAATAGAGCACCGGGCCTTGCGGCGCGCCGGTGGGCGAGCCGCCGGCCTGCTCCAGACTGACCGCCAGCGCCGGGACGCCCGTCAGCGCCACGTCCGGCGGCGCCGGCAGTGTCACCCGGCCGACACCGGTGGCCGGGACGAGACCGAGCGAGCGCGGCGCGGCACCGTCCGGCAGCATCCACAATTCCAGCGACCTGTCGGTTGGGACGGGCGCACCGCCGACGACTTTGACCGTCATCGTCCGGTCGCCGCGCATCATCGTGGCGATCAGCGCCGGCTTGGCGTCCGGCCCCGCCATCACGACGACGATCGGCGCACCGGGCAGTTCCGGCTTCTGCATCAGGAACAGCACCGACAGCGCCATGGCGGCGGTGAAGCTCGCCAGCGCGAAACCCCGCCAGATCGCGACGCGCGTCCACCATGGCCCCGGCGCGGGCGGGCGGACCTGCGCCAAGCCGAGGCGCAGGGCGATCAGCCGCCACAGGCGGGGCGGCGGCGTGATCGGCGGCGCGGCTTCCGAGAACGGCGCCAGCCGCTGCTCCCACGCGCGGATCGTGGCGGCGACGACGGTATCCGTCTGCGCCACGTGCGCCAGGCGCTTCCGCGCGCGGCCCGGCAACGTGCCGAGCACGTACGCGGCGGCAAGCGCGTCGAGTCGGGAGAGGCGGTCGGGACGGGACAGGTTCATTCGTTGCGCGCGTAGCCGGCGCGGTCCAGGCAGTTCTTGAGTCGTTCGAGCCCGCGCCGCACCCATGACTTCACGGTGCCGAGCGGCTCGTGCAGATGCACGGCCAGCTCCGAATGCGACAGCCCCTGGTAGAACGCGAGCGCGATCGCCTGTTTCGGCCCGGCGTCGAGCGTATCGACGCAGTCGCGCACCGAGCGGGCCTCGGCGCCGGCCACCAGCATTTCGACGGGCGTCATGGCGTCGGACGGCAGGTCGTGGGCAGGGGCGTCATCGTCGTCGGAGGTCAGCGTCACGGTGTCGAGTTCCCGCCGGCGAAGCTGATCCAGGCAACGGTTGCGGACGATGGACGAGAGCCAGGTGAGGGGCTGGCTCTTGGCGACCTCGTACGAACCCGCGTGATGCCAGACATTGACATACGCTTCCTGCAGGATCTCCTCCGCGGCGGGAGGGTCCCTCAAGATACGCAGCGCGACGCCGTATAGATGCGCTGAGGTGACTTCGTAGAATTCGCCGAACGCCGCCTGGTCGCCGAGCGCGATCCGCGACAGGAGCGCCCCCAGGCGGGCGCTCTTGTCGGATGTGGCCGGAGTGGCCATGCGATTAGCCGCGGTCCTTGTGCCAGAGGACGTCGGGACGGCCGCCAGCGCGGTTCAACGCGCGCGCCAGCACGAACAACAGGTCCGACAGGCGGTTGACGTAGATGCGCGAACGGTCGGTGATCGCGTCCGCCGCCGCCGCCGCCACCAGCGACCGCTCGGCGCGGCGGCAA
>JBDTNR010000470.1:0-3191 GCA_039933655.1 Betaproteobacteria bacterium
CGCCGCCACCGGCGCCGTCGAACTCCTTGGTGTACCAGCCGGCGCCGCGCGCGACCGCCTTCCACGCGACGCGCTGCGGCGGATCGCCGCGCTGGAACTCGCGCAGTCCGGCGAGATCGGCGTCGTCGCTCGCCCCATGCGCGAGTGGATCGGCGCCGCCGTGCGCATGCGGCAGGGGCGGCGCGCCGATTTCCGCGGAGGGGAACACGATGCCGGTCAGCGGAAAATGCACGTAGGCCCAGCCGCGCCACAGCCCGAACGGATAGCTCGAAGTCAACGTGACGCGGCCAAGTGCCACGCGGCCCCGCGCCGGCGTATGGACGTCGAGCGTGACCGTCAGCGCCTGGCCCGCCGCGATGTCGCCGCCGGCGCGGGCGTCGGCGCCGGAAACGACGATCCCGGTGCGCGCGGCAGATCCGGCATGCAGCGCGAGCGTGAAGGCGATGCTGCCGCCGGCGAACGTCTCGCCCGCGGCCAGCGGCGTGATCTCGATGCCCGCCAGGTTGCGGAAGTTGTGCAGCTGCGCCGCGGCGACCAGACCCGCCAGCAGGAAGGTGACGGCCACGCCCAGCGCCAGCGCGTAGTTGAGCGATGCCAGCAGCATCAGCACGAGCGTGCTTATCACCGCCCAGCCGCGGCGCGTCGGCAGCAGGTAAATGCGCGAATGGCGCAGTACGACGGCGGTGTCATCCGACGGCGCATGGCGGAACGCGTGCTGCCGCCAGCGGGCGAGCCATGCGGACGTTCGCGTGCCGGTCAGCGTGGAAGCGGCCATCCGGGACTGCCGGGCGGCGGTCAGGGCAGCGGCACCGCGCGCAGCAACGACTGCGACTGCACGGCTCCCGCGCGCGTGCCGCCGGCCAGCCGATGCCCGGCAACTGACGGAAACACTGCCTGCACGTCTTCGGGCAGCACCATCGGCCGCCCGGCGATCATCGCGTACGCCCGCGCGGCGGCGAGCAGCATCAGCCCGGCACGCGGGCTCAAGCCGCGGCGCGCACCGGCATCGCCGGCGGCGTTGGCCGCATGGCCGCGCGACGCGGCGAGCAGCGCCAGTACGTAATCGAGCAACGCCGGCGCGACGTGAATATCGACGGCTTCGCGCTGCCAGTCGGCGAGCGTGGCCGGATCGGCGAGCGGTGCCATCTCGTGGATGCGGCTGCGCCGGTCGCCGCCCGACAACAGCTCGCGCTCGGCGGCCGCGTCGGGATACCCCAGTTCGATCGCCATCAGAAAGCGGTCGAGCTGCGACTCGGGCAGCGGATAGGCGCCGATCTGCTCGATCGGATTCTGCGTGGCGATGACGAAAAAGGGATCCGGCAGCTTGCGCGTCTGGCCGTCCATCGACACCTGGCGCTCCTCCATCGCTTCGAGCAGCGCGCTCTGCGTCTTCGGCGGCGCGCGGTTGATCTCGTCGGCAAGCACGACGGAGTTGAAGATCGGTCCGGCATGGAAGCGGAACGACTGCGTGCGCTCGTCGTAGATCGACACGCCGAGCACGTCGGCGGGCAGGAGATCGCTCGTGAACTGCACTCGCGAATACTTGAGGCCGAGTGTGGCGGCCAGCGCTTGCGCCAGCGTCGACTTGCCGACCCCGGGAATGTCCTCGATCAGCAGGTGGCCGCGGGCCAGCAGGCAGGCCAGCGCGAGGCGCAGCGGCTCGTCCTTGCCGACGACGATGCGGCCCAGTTGCGCCAGAATCTGGTTCAAGCGGTTGGCGCTGGGCGTGCCGGCCTGGGATGCGGAACGTAGCGTCATGGGCTCAAGGGATCGCTTAAGGGTCGAAAGAGGTCCGGCGCCGGGCAAGTCATGGCCACCAGCTTGGACTTTAGCCTGTGTGCCGGTGCCTCGTCATGACCGGCGGGCGCAAGGTAAACTCCGTCTGGCGGAAAGGGGGCATCGTTGCCCGGTCCGGTCCGCCGTCAAAGGTGCCGCGTGCCGGGATGCGGCCGCCGTTCACGAGCACGTTCAGTTCGGCACTGCCGCACCGCCCATTATGCCCACCGCGTTCATCACCCACCCGTCCTTCCTGCTGCACGACATGGGGCCGTACCACCCCGAGTGTCCCGAGCGGCTGATGGCGATCGGCGATCGCATGATCGCCTCCGGCGTCGACCCCTACCTGCTCCATTACACCGCACCGGCGGCGACGCACGACCAGATCTCCCGCGTGCACGGCGCCGCCTACATCCGCGAGATCGAGGCCACCAGTCCGGAGTCGGGACTGCATTTCATCGATCCGGATACCGCGCTCAACCCGCACTCGCTCACCGCCGCCCGCCACGCGTCGGGGGCCGTCGTCATGGGCGTGGACCTCGTGATGCGCGGCGAATGCGCGACCGCCTTTTGCGCCGTCCGGCCGCCCGGGCATCACGCGGAACGGGGACGGGCGATGGGATTTTGCCTGTTCAATCACGTCGCCGTCGGCGCCGCGCATGCGCTGGCTCACCACGGCCTCGAGCGCGTCGCCATCATCGACTTCGACGTGCATCATGGCAACGGCACCGAGGACATCTTCCAGGGCGATCCGCGGGTGCTGATGGCATCGACGTTCCAGCATCCGCTGTATCCGTATTGCGGGCTCGACGATCCGGCGGCGAACATGGTCAACGTTCCCCTTCCTGCCGGCGCGGGCGGCGACGAATTTCGTGCGGCGGTCGTCGACCGCTGGCTGCCGGCGCTCGAAGCGCACAGGCCGCAGCTCATCCTCATTTCCGCCGGCTTCGATGCGCACCGCGAGGATCCGCTCGCGGGCCTCAAGCTCACCGAGGCCGATTACGCATGGGTGACCCACGAGCTTGTGGCGGTCGCGGCGCGGCACGCACAGCGGCGCATCGTGTCCTCGCTCGAAGGCGGTTACGCGTTGTCCGCATTGGGACGCAGCACCGCCGAACACGTCCGGGTGCTGGTCGAGAACTGACGGTGGTCCACGCCGGCCCGGCGGGTCAGTGGCCGGTAGAATGGTGCGCAACGGCTGCAGGGCACGGCGGTTCATGCCCGATGCGGCAGGTCCCGGAGGACCCGATGGAGCGACGGCAGTTTCTTTCCGGTTGCGCAGTGTTCGGCGGCGCGGCGTCGCTGCCGCCATTGGCCGGCCTGACCAGCGCCTGGGCGCAGGACGCACCGCGCGCCTATGCGCGCACGCGCCTCGTCGACATCCATGGCCGCTCGATCGCCGCGGCAGGTCTCGC
>JBDTNR010000471.1:0-3156 GCA_039933655.1 Betaproteobacteria bacterium
TCGACTTCTGCGCCGGCGCCGGCGGCAAGACGCTGCTGCTCGGCGCGCTGATGCGGTCGCAGGGCCGGCTCTATGCGTTCGACGTCGTCGGCAAGCGCTTGGCACACCTGACGCCGCGCCTCGCACGGTCGGGGCTGTCGAACGTGCATCCGCAATTGCTCACCGGTGAGCGCGATACGAAGGTCAAGCGCCTCGCCGGCAAGATCGACCGCGTGCTGGTCGACGCGCCGTGCACAGGATTCGGCACGCTGCGGCGCAATCCCGACCTCAAGTGGCGACAGCCCGAATCGGCGGTGGCCGAGCTCGCCGCCAAGCAGGCGTCGATCCTCGCGGCGGCGGCCACGCTGGTCAAGCCCGGCGGGCGCCTGGTCTACGCCACGTGCAGCGTGCTGCCCGAGGAAAACGAGGACATCGTCGCCGCGTTCCTCGCCGCGCATCCGCAGTTCGCGCCGGGCAATGCCGCGGCCGATCTCGCGCGCGCCGGCATCGCCCTCGACACCGGCCCCACGCTTAAGCTCTTGCCGCATCTGCACGGCTGCGACGGGTTCTTCGCGGCGGTCCTGGAGCGTGCGCCGTGATCGCGTGCCGTTGTATTCTCTTCGGCTCAAGTTTCGCCAGGACAGCATGGATCCGGCGCCTCGATGCGGTCGCACCAAGGAAGGTCATTTGCCGTCGATGACGCGGGTTGATTACGGTCGGCCTCCTGACTACCGTCGTCCCCGCGAAGGCGGGGACCCAGTGTCGTTCGGGGCAAAGTCGCTGGGTCCCCGCCTTCGCGGGGACGACGGAAGTCTCTATGTTGCGTCGCATTGATATTTGAATGTTCGGTCCGATCGATTTTTCCCGTTTGGAAGTCGCCCTCGCCACGCGCCATGCCTGGCTCGACCTCGGCATCGTGGTCCTGTGCATCGGCGTTGCATGGGTGATCGATCGGCGCCTCGAAGCGCGCGCGCGCGCGGCAGAGGCCGGCAGCCGTCGCCGCCTAAATGCCGGCATGGGACGCGTCGTGTTCTCGCTGCTGGCGCTGCTGTTGCTCGCGGGCGGGCGCACGGCTTACCGTCTCGCCGGCGGCACCCCGCTGTTCATCGACATCGCGATCCCGCTGCTGATCGCCCTCGCGCTGATCCGCATGCTGCTGTACGGAATGCGGCAGCTTTTCGCCCAGCAAAAATGGCTGAAGACATCGGAGCGCGCGATCGCGTTCTCGATCTGGGCGCTGGTGGTGCTGTATTTCGTCGGCGCGCTGCCCGAGATCGCGCGCGAACTCGACGAGCTCAAGCTGCCCATCGGCCAGTCGGTATCGCTTTTGACCATCGTGAAGGGCATCGCGGCCGTCGTGGTGACGCTGGTCATCACGTTGTGGCTGTCCGGCATGCTCGAGCGCGGGCTGCTCAGCCGCACCAACGTCGACACCAATACCAGGGCCTTGCTGGCCAAGCTCATACGCGCGCTGCTGCTGGTCGTCGGCATCATGATCGCGTTGAACGCCATCGGCTTCGACCTCACGCTGCTGTCGGTGTTCGGCGGCGCGCTGGGCGTGGGCATCGGCCTCGGCCTGCAGAAGCTCGCCGCCAACTACATCGCCGGCTTCACGATCCTGTTCGAGCGTGCGATCCGGCTGGGCGACATGATCACCGTCGACGGCCGCAAGGGCCGCGTCGCCCGCGTCACCTCGCGGTACGTGGTCATGCGCAGCCTGGACGGCACCGAGGCGATTGTCCCCAACGAAACGCTCGTGACCACCACGGTGGTTAATCATTCGAACGCCGCGCACGACATCCGCGTCAGCATTCCGATCCAGATCGCCCAGGAATCGGACGTGGACGTCGCATTGCGGCTGATGGAGGAGGCGGCGCGCGGCAACCAGCGGCTGGTGCCGGGCGCCGATCCGCCAACGGCGTTCCTGATGGCCTTCACCGACAGCGGCGTCAGCCTCGAACTCGTCCTGTGGGTCGTCGGGCCGCCGGCGGGCATGCAGAACTTCCGCAGCGACCTCTACCGGCGCATCCTCGCTGCCTTCGGCAGCCACGGCATTGCGATTCCCTTCCCGCGCCGCGATATTCGATTGATAGGCAACGAGCCCGCACCCGTACCGCCGCCGGCGTGACCGCCTGGCGGACCATTGACCTGCGTCATTGGCCGCTGGGACAGGTGTCGCGTAGAATGGCGGGCACCGTGGAAGCATGGGCCTACCCGTCGCCCCGCCCCCGTAAAATATATCGGATAATCAATGACTTATGATTTTCTTTCCCTGGCATCGCACGGTCTGATCGACCTGCCGTGGTGGGGATATGTCGTCCTGGCGCTGGCGCTGACGCACGTCACGATCGCCTGCGTGACCATCTTCCTGCACCGCGCCCAGGCCCACCGGGCGCTGGACCTGCACCCGATCGTCGCGCATTTCTTCCGCTTCTGGCTCTGGCTGACGACCGGCATGGTGACGAAGGAATGGGTCGCCATCCATCGCAAGCACCACGCGAAGGTCGAGACGGCTGACGACCCGCACAGCCCGCAGACGCGCGGCATCAAGACGGTCTTCTGGCAGGGTGCCGAACTCTATCGCGCCGAGTCCATGGTCGCCGCGACCATGGAGAAGTACGGCCACGGCACGCCGGACGACTGGATCGAGCGTAACGTCTACACACGTTTCAGCTGGCAGGGCGTCGGCCTGATGCTGGCCGTCAACCTCATCCTGTTCGGGCCTATCGGCGCCACGATCTGGGCGGTCCAGATGATGTGGATCCCGGTCAACGCGGCCGGCATCATCAACGGCATCGGTCATTATTGGGGCTACCGCAATTACGCGTGCGCCGACGCGTCGACGAACATCGTGCCCTGGGGCATCCTGATCGGCGGCGAGGAACTGCACAACAACCATCACGCCTACGGAACGTCCGCCAAGTTCTCGACGCAGTGGTACGAATTCGACATCGGCTGGATGTACATCCGCGGCCTGTCGGCGCTGAAGCTCGCCACCGTGCGCAAGGTCGCGCCGCAGTTGAAGCTCGCCCGCGTCAAGCCGGCGCCGGACCTGGCCACGCTGCATGCCGTCATCACCCATCGCTACCATGTGGCGACGAGCTATGCGCGGACGCTGAAGGCCGCCTGCGCGTCGGAACTCGCAAGCCTGAAGGCGCGCGCTGCGGCCGGGCGCGC
>JBDTNR010000472.1:0-3148 GCA_039933655.1 Betaproteobacteria bacterium
GGCTTGATCAAACGGGGGCGACCATGTATGGGTTCCCGCCTTCGCGGGAACGACGAGGAGGTCGACTACTCCGGCTTGATGCCGATCGACTTCACCAGCGCGCCGAAGCGCGCGACGTCCTGCTTCACGATGTTGGCCGCGGCGTCCGGCGTGCCGCTGCCCGGGATCAGCCCCGCCGTCAGCAGCTTCTCGGCCACTTCCGGCGACGTCACCGCCTTTTGCAACTCGGCGTTGAGTTTCGCGACGATTGCAGGCGGCGTGCCCGCGGGTGCCGCCAACGCGAAGAACGTCGGGATCAGCGTATCCGCGCCGCCGCCGGCTTCCGCCAGCGTCGGCACGTCCGGCAACTGCGCCATCCGCTTGTCCGCGCCCACCGCCAGCGCGCGCACACGGCCATCCTTGATGAAGCCCGCCACCGCGGGCAGCGACGCGATTGTCAGGCCGACCTCGCCGGCCACCACTGCCGTCACCGCCGGGCCCGCGCCCTTGTACGGGACGTGGACGAAGTTCGTGCCCAGCTTCTGGTTCAGCGCCTCGATGTTGAGCTGCGCCATGCTGCCCACGCCGTAGCTCGCGTAGTTGATCGTGCCCGGCTTCGCCTTGGCCAGCGCCGTCAGCTCCGCCAACGTCTTTGCCGGCAATGCGGGATTGACGACCAGCACGTACGGGCCTTCGGTTGCGATGCCGATGTAGCTGAAGTCCTTCAGCGGGTCGTACGGCAGCTTCGAGTAGAGGCTGGGATTGATGCCCAGCGCGCCGCGGTCGACCAGCAGGATCGTGTAGCCATCCGGCGCGGCCTTCGCCACGAGGTCCGTGCCGAGCACGCCATTGGCGCCCGCGCGATTGTCGACGACGATCGACTGCTTCATCGAATCGCCCATCTTCTGCGCCAGCGTGCGCGCCGTCAGGTCCGCGCCGCCGCCGGGCGGGAACGGCACGACCATGCGGATCGGCTTGTTCGGGTACGCGTCGCCCTGGGCGAACGCGGTGGTCGACGTCGACAAGGCGGCGAGCGACGCGGCGGCGAACAGCAGGGCTTTCGACAGTGTGGACATGCGGTGATTCCTCCAGGCGATTCCGCGCAACGTCGCCGCGTTGTGCATTCGTTCAGTGACCGGCGCCCGTATGGTACTTCGCTTTCCACAGCGCCCACGGTCGCGCGATGACGCGGCGGTTGGTCTCGTCGGCGCGCGTGGCCTCCTCGGCGTCGAGGTAAGTCACCGTGCCGCCGAGCGCGATCGCCTGCTGCTGCAGCGCGGCGCTCGTCTGCGTGTAGTGCGCGCGATACACGGCGACGGGGATGCTCTCGCCCACCGCGCAAAATCCGTGGCCGCGCATCAGCACCACCGCGCTGCCCGCGAGCACCTCGGCCAGCGCCGCGGCCAGCGCGTTGTCGCGCACCAGCATGTCCGTCATTCCGAAGCGCTCGCGGATCTCGAACACCGGCGCGCCGGCGCGGAGGAACCCGCTCATGTGGTAGATCGGCCGCAGCCGCACCGACGATGCCGCGAACGGCACCACCGCCGGCGCATGGCTGTGCACGATCGCCTGCACGTCCGGCCGCTGCGCGTAGATCTCGCCGTGGATGAAACGCTCGAGATAAGGATTGCGCGTGTCGCCGTCCTGCGCCACCGACGCCAGGTCGAACGTCATGATGTCGTCGGCGGTGACGAGCTCCGGCGCGATCGACCGCGACAGCAGATAGCGATCCGCGCGCTGCGGGTGGCGGACGCTGACGTGGCCGAAGCCGTCGAGAATGCCCAAGCCCGCGAGGACGCGATTGGCGGCGACCAGGTCGTCGATGAGTTCGGCGTAGGTGGACATCCGCGCATTATTGCGCGAACCGCGGCGCGGGGGAGGGGGCGCGACTTGTCGCAGGCGGTGCGCGCTACGCCATGGCTCGAGACTTGTGCATGCGCTGCCATGCTTATCGGCGTTCGGTCCTGCGAACTTTCAACGTCAAGCCGCGGCGCATCGCGACCTCGCCTGGCCATGCGCGCGCCTTGCGGTGCCGGGCGATGCCGGCGGCGCTCAAGGAGCGCCGGAAGATGCCGGATCGTGCCGGCCGGCGCCTTTCAGGCCCCGACGCGGGATCGGGTACCATGAGCGCCGGCGGCGATGTGCAACAAGAATAGTCCGGCATCGGCAAGGGTTCGGGCGGCCAGCGCGCTTCGCCGATTCGATCGACGCCTTGCGGCGGCCACCCATCCGATGACTTTGCGCAGGATCGTTTCCGATGGCTGACGCGACCACTGCCCTGAACCTTGCGACGGATCACGCCGCCCTGGCGCAGCGCTACGACGCGATCGCCTACAACGCGCTGCCGCACGCGCTGACGCATCCCAACCACCTCGCCGCGGTGGCCACACTCCTCGGCATGCGTCCGGCATCGGTGGCGCAGTCCCGCGTGCTCGAAGTTGGTTGCAGCGACGGCGCCAACCTGATCCCGATGGCGGCCGCGCTGCCGGGCGCACGTTTCGTCGGGTGCGACCTGTCGCCCAACGCGGTGGCCAAGGGACGCGCCACGATCGGCGCGCTGGGATTGACCAACATCACGCTGGTCGAGGAGGACCTGGCGGCGCTGGCACCCGAGCACGGTCCGTTCGACTACATGATCGCGCACGGCGTCTATTCGTGGGTGCCGCCCGCGGTGCGCGACGGGCTCTTTACGCTTGCATCCGAGCGGCTGGCGCCGAACGGCGTGTTGTTCGTGAGTTTCAACGTGCTGCCCGGCTGCCGCGTGCGCCAGGCGACCTGGGATGTGCTCCACTGGCACGTCGATCACATTGCGGACCCGCGCGCGCGGCTGTCCGCGGCGCGCGAGCTGGCGGCGATCATCGGCGCCGGGGGCAAGACGCTGCACGAGGCCGACGAGGCCATGCGCGCCGAATTCCGCACGATTGCGCAGAGTTCCGACAGCGAGCTCTTCCACGACACGCTGGCCGTTCCCAACGATCCTTTTTCCTTTCACGAGTTTGCCGGGCACGCACGCCGGTTCGGCCTCGCGTATCTCTGCGAAGCCGAGATGTCCACGATGAGCGCCGCCGGCCTGTCGGCGGAGGCGCGCAAGTTTCTCTAGCAGCTCGATGCGCAGGCGCGTGAACAGTATCTGGACTTCGTGCGGCTGCGCCGGTTCCGGCAATCGCTG
>JBDTNR010000473.1:0-3140 GCA_039933655.1 Betaproteobacteria bacterium
CAACGGCGAGAAAATCGGCCAGGGCAAGGACAACGCGCGCGAGTTCCTGCGCGAGCATCCCGAGATCGCCCAGGAAATCGAAGCCAAGGTGCGCGCTGCGGTCGATGTCCCCACGCCGGGGCGCATCACCCCCGGGTCCGCGGCGGACGAATAAGGCCCGCTAGCCGCCATGCGCGAACGCCGGCCCGCGCGGGGCGGTGACGCTGCCGCGTCGCGCACGCCGGTCTCGCCCAAGGCGATGGCGGTGCGCTGGCTGGCGCGCCGCGAATACAGCCGCGCGGAGTTGTCGCAGCGGCTGCGGCAGAAAGGCGTCGAGCCCGCGGACATCGAGCGCGCGCTTGACGAGCTCGCCGCCGCCGGCTATCTGTCCGACGCGCGCTACGCGCTGGCGGTGGTGGCGCAGCGGGTCGGCCGCTACGGCAGGCGCGCGATCATCCACGCGCTGAAGGAGCGAGGCATCGGTGCCGATGACGCCGCCGGTGCGCTCGCGCCACTCGCCGGCACCGACGAGTACGCCGAAGCCCAGGCGCTCTGGCGGCAGCGCTTCGGCACCGCGCCCGCCAACGAGCGCGACAAGGCGAGGCAGGTGCGTTTCCTGCAGGCACGCGGCTATAGCCTGTCCGTCGCGCTGCGCGTGATGCGCGCGGCGGCCCACCGCGACGACGACGACACGTAAACTACGTCGCCATGACCCTGAAATTTGCGATCCGGTTTCGTTGCGGCGGTGCGCTGCGTGCCGCCTTCCGCAGGAGCCGCGGCGTGGTTCGCCGCTCCGCATCACGATCGGTCGCGGCGCCGCGCGCACATGGTGCGGCGGGCACGGCATGACGCGCACTGCTGTACAGCGCGTCTCGCTGCTGGCCATGGCGCTGCTCGTCGGCTGCTTGGGCGACGACAAGGGTTCCATTTCCTCGCCGTCCGATCTCCGGCATGCGTTCGTCGTGCTGGGCGAAGACGGGCAGGCGACAGCCCGTGCGATCACCGTGGCGGCGACCTGTCCCGCGTTGTCCATCGACGGCGCGCGGCCGGTGCCGATGACGTTGCGCGCGACCGCCGCCACGTTACCGCCGCGGCCCACCGCCTACGACAAGCACAACACGACGCCCGCGGAATTTCCGGTGACGGTGTGCGACGCGCAGGTTCCAGCCGGCGCGACGCGCGCGGCGATCGGCGCGCGGAATCTGCCGGTGCCCAAACGGCACCCGCAGAAAATCCTGCTGATCGGCGATACGGGCTGCCGGATGAAAAGCCAGGATGGCGTCGACCTCTACCAGGCCTGCAACGATGCGCAGCAATGGCCGTTCAAGGCCATTGCCGACTTGGCCGCCGCGCAGGCGCCGGATGTCGTCATCCACGTCGGTGACTACCACTACCGGGAGACGGCGTGCCCCGCCGGCAATGCCGGCTGCGCCGGCAGTCCCTACGGCTTCTCGTGGTCGAGCTGGGAGCCCGACTTTTTCGCGCCCGGTCAGGCGCTGCTCGCCGCGGCGCCATGGATTCTCGTCCGCGGCGATCACGAAACCTGCGATCGTGGCGGGCAGGGCTGGTGGCGGCTGCTGGACCCGCGACCGTGGAAGCCCGGGCAGGACTGCAACGCGGCCGCCGACGACGACATCGGCAACTACAGCGAGCCCTACGCGGTGCCGCTCGGCGACGATACGCAGTTCATCGTGTTCGATTCGGCCGTCGTCGGCAACAAGGCGCTCTCCGGCAGCGACGCGCAGTTTGCGACGTACGCCGCGCAGTTCGCCCGGGCGTTCGCGCTCGGCGCCACGCGGCCGTACGCGTTCTTCATGAACCACCAGCCGATCCTGGGTTACAACTCGAACCTGACGCCCACCGCGCAGCCCGGCAACGCGGCGCTGCAATCGGTTCTCCAGTCGATCGTCCCCGACGCGCTGTTCCCGCCCAACGTGCAGGCCGTGCTGTCCGGCCACGTGCACATGCTGCAGGTCGTCAGCTTCACGACGCCGCAGCCGCCGATCTTCATTCCGGGCAACAGCGGCACCGAGCTCGTGGCCGACTTCACGCAATTTCCGGCCGACCATACGCCGCTGCCAGGTGCGGTGGTGGCAAGCCTGCTGGCGACGGCGAAGTTCGGCTTCATGACGATGGAGCGCGACGGTGGCGGGTGGGTCGTCAAGGCGTGGGACCGCAGCGGCGCCCCGCTGACGTCGTGCTCGTTGTTCGCCCGGAAAGCCGCCTGCACGCCGCTCGCGGCGGGTTGACGGGCGCCACGCCGCCCGCGGGGCGCGCCCGGTCGCGTTACAATCCAACCTTTTGATTCCGCGTCACGTTTTGCCGCGCCGGCTGGCGGCGCGCCGTGCGCCATCCCACCATGCAAGTTGCCGACATCCGCCGCCAGTTCCTCGATTACTTCATCGCGAAGGGACACGCGCTCGTGCCGAGTTCGTCGCTCGTGCCGGCCAACGACCCGACGCTGCTGTTCGTCAATTCGGGGATGGTCCAGTTCAAGGACGTGTTCCTGGGGATCGACCAGCGGCCGTACAAGCGCGCGACGTCGTCGCAACGCAGCGTTCGCGCCGGCGGCAAGCACAACGACCTGGAGAACGTCGGCTACACCGCACGCCACCACACGTTCTTCGAGATGCTGGGCAACTTCAGCTTTGGCGATTACTTCAAGCGCGATGCGATCCGCTATGCGTGGGAGCTGCTGACGCAGGTCTACAAGCTGCCGGCCGACAAGCTGTGGGCGACCGTCTACATCGACGACGACGAGGCCTACGACATCTGGACGAAGGAAATCGGCGTGCCGGCGGAGCGTGTCGTGCGCATCGGCGACAACAAGGGCGCCAAGTACGCGAGCGACAATTTCTGGCAGATGGCCGACACCGGTCCTTGCGGTCCGTGCTCCGAGATCTTCTACGACCACGGCGCCGATGTCTGGGGCGGCCCGCCGGGTTCGGCCGACGCCGACGGCGACCGCTACATCGAGATCTGGAATCTCGTGTTCATGCAGTTCAATCGGGACGAGCACGGCACGATGACGCCGCTGCCCAAGCCGTGCGTCGACACCGGCATGGGGCTCGAACGCCTCGCGGCCGTGCTCCAGCACGTGCACTCGAACTACGAGATCGACCTCTTCGCCGCCCTGATCAGGGCCGCCGCGCGCGAGACGC
>JBDTNR010000474.1:0-3133 GCA_039933655.1 Betaproteobacteria bacterium
ATTTCTGGCCGGACATAACCAATGGCGTCATCAAGAGCCTGGTGTTCGGGGTGGCGGTAAGCCTGATCGCCGTATTCGAAGGGTACGATGCCAAACCGACGGCCGAGGGCGTGTCGGCAGCAACGACGCGTACCGTGGTCGGCGGGTCGCTTGCGATCCTCGCGCTCGACTTCATACTCACGGTGTTCATGTTCCGGGGCATGGGCAATGCCTAGCCCCCAGATGGAAATTCGCAAATGAATCGCTCGACCATCGACCTCTGGGTCGGCATCTTCGTCACCATCGGCTTGGGCGCCATCGTGTTCCTCGCGCTCAAGGTCGGCAACCTGGCCACGCTTGACTCGAAGCCAAGCTATCACCTGGTCGCGAACTTCGACAACATCGGCGGGTTGAAGCTGCGCGCGCCGGTGAAGGCCGCCGGCGTCATCGTCGGCCGCGTCGAGTCGGTGAAGCTCGACCCGAAGACCTACGAGGCGGTCGTCTCGCTCAAGATCGACAACGGCTACCAGTTCACCAAGGATACGATCGCATCGATCCTGACGTCCGGGCTGCTCGGCGAGGTCTACATCGGCCTCGATATCGGCGGCGATACGCAGATGCTGGCCGACAACGCACGCATTCCCAAGACCCAGTCTGCAGTTGTCCTCGAAAAACTGATAAGCCAGTTCCTGTTTGACAAGGCCACCACCGGACCCGCCCCGAAATGAGCAGGATGCGCGCTGTCGTGGCGGTGTGCTTCGCCATCCTCCTGTCGGCCTGCGCCAGCACGCCGGGCCGGCCGTACGACCCCTTCGAACCCTCCAATCGCGTCATGTACGCGATCAACGAGCCGCTCGACAAGCACATCGCAAAGCCGATCGCGCAGGCCTGGGTCGACTACGTGCCTACCGTGGTGCAGAGGGCAGTCAGCAATTACGTCAACAACATCGACGACCTGTTCTCCGGCATCAACGGCCTGCTGCAGGGCAAGCTCGACAAGGCCGGAAACGACTTCGGGCGCGTGCTGATCAACTCGGGGTTCGGGCTGGCCGGTCTGATCGACATCGCGTCGGAAGCGGGTATTCCGCGCGGCATGGAGGATTTCGGCCAGACCTTCGGCTACTGGGGCATACCGCAGGGACCGTACCTGTTCATTCCGCTGTGGGGGCCCACGACGGTCCGCGACGGCACCGGGTCCGTGCTGCGGGTGCTGTGGTCGCCGACGACCGAGATCCCGGACGTCGCCATCCGGAACGTCATCTACGGCCTGGGTGCGATCGACCTGCGCGCGCAGGCGCTCGGCGCGACGTCGCTCATCGAGCAGGCATCGCTCGACCCCTACACCTTCGTCCGGCGCGCCTACCTGCAGCGCCGCGAATACCAGGTTTATGACGGCAAGCCGCCGCCAGAAAAGGATGAGGACTGATGGTCGTTTCGATTCGTGGTTTTTCTTCCGCTGCGCTGTTCCGGGTCGTTGCTGCGTGCTGCTGCGCGGTAACCGCCACATTCGCGTTCGCGCAGGAAGCCCCCGACGTGCTCGTCAAGCGCGTGGCGCAGGACGTGCTCACGACCATCCGCGCCGATCCCAAGCTGCAGGCGGGCGACCAGCAGCGCATTCGCGAGGTCATCGAGACCAAGCTGCTGCCGAATTTCGACTTCGAGCGCATCACGGCGCTGGCGATGGGCCGCAACTGGCGGCAGGCAACACCCGAGCAGCAGAAACAGCTGATCGACCAGTTCCGTGCACTGCTCGTGCGCACCTATTCCGGCGCGCTGACGCAATACAAGGATCAGGAGATGGACTACAAGCCGCTGCGCGCCGATCCCGCCGCGACCGACGTCACGGTGAAGACCGAGGTGATGCGCAAGGGCCAGGCGCCCGTGCAGATCGACTACGGCATGATGAAGACGGCGTCCGGCTGGAAAATATACGACGTCATCGTCGGCGGCGTTTCGCTCGTCACCAACTACCGCGACGAGTTCAACGAGCAGATCAAGAACGGCGGCGTCGACAACCTCATCAAGACGCTGAAGGCGAAGAACCAGGGAACGTCCGCGAAGTGAACGGGGACACCGCCACTTCCGAAGCGGTCGGCGCGTTCGTGGCCGACGGCGAACGCTGGACGTTCGCCGGCACGCTGACGTTCGACGATGCGACCGCCGTGCTCGACGCCACCGCCGCGCTGCCGCTTCCCGCGTCGGGCCAGGTCGACATGTCGGGTCTGAAGCATGCCGATTCCGCCGCCCTAGCGGTGCTGCTGGCGCTCAAGCGGCGCGCGGCTGCCGAGGGGCGCAAGCTCGCCTTCGTCGCCTTGCCGCCCATCTTCGAATCGCTGGCGCGCGTCTACGGCATCGAGGAACAGTTCGCTGCCGTACCATAGCGTTGCCGTGGCGCCTTCGGCGCCGGGTCCTCCCGTCCCCAAAGTTTCCCCGGTTCCCGCATGCCCGCTGCCGTCGAAGTGACTGATGTCGCACGCCGTTTCGGCCCGGTGCAGGCGCTGGCCGGCGTCGACCTGACGGTCGAGCAGGGCGAGTTCTTCGGCCTGCTGGGACCCAACGGCGCCGGCAAGACGACGCTCATGTCGATCCTCGCCGGGCTCACGCGCGCCGACCGCGGCACCGCGCGCATCCTCGGCCACGACGTGATCACCGACTTCCGCGCCGCGCGCCGCAGCCTGGGCGTCGTGCCGCAGGAACTCGTCTTCGATCCGTTCTTCTCGGTGCGCGAGACGCTGGAGTTCCAGGCCGGTTACTTCGGGCTGCGCCGGCAAGACGCCTGGATCGACGAGATCCTGCATCATCTGGACCTCACGTCGAAGGCGAACGCCAACATGCGCTCGCTATCGGGCGGCATGAAGCGGCGCGTGCTCGTCGGCCAGGCGCTCGTTCACAAGCCTCCGGTCATCGTGCTCGACGAGCCCACGGCGGGCGTTGACGTCGAGTTGCGGCAGAGCCTGTGGCGCTTCATCCGCAAGCTGAACCACGACGGCCACACGATCATCCTCACGACGCACTACCTCGAGGAAGCCGAAGCGCTGTGCGGCCGCATCGCGATGCTGAAGGCCGGGCGCGTCGTCGCGCTCGACTCCACGCATAACCTGCTGTCGCGAATTGCCGGCATCACGTGCCGGCTTGTCGTGGCGCGGCTGCCGCT
>JBDTNR010000475.1:0-3132 GCA_039933655.1 Betaproteobacteria bacterium
GCACCTGCTGGATGAACCGGATCACCTTCGGCTTGACGAGTGCGAGCGCGCCGGTGTCGCCCTGCCGGCGTGGCGCGCTGTTGAAGAGCAGCACGTAGTCGGCGCCGATGGCCAGGTGCTCGACGTAGGTCTGGATGCCGCCCAGGCCGCCGTCTTTGCCCCAGAGGTAACGCCTGGTACCCGGGTTGCGGGGATCGGGAAACGCTTCGACCAAGTCCCAGCCGAGCCCCATCCAGTGCTCGGGCGACGGCCGCTCGATCCCGCTGGCCGGTTCCACCATCGCCTGCAGCATCGACTGCGCAAGAAACGGCGTGCCCGTGCGTGAGCCGTCGATCGCCGTCATCACGCGCGCCATGTCCACGCAGTTCGCCTGCCAGCCGCCGGAGGCCATCACCATTCGCGGGTTGCCGCCTGGCATCGGCTGTTCGGCGCCGGCGGTGTAGCGGCGCGCCTCGCCCGGGTTGTAGCGCGGCGGCGCGGCGTCGAGCCTGATGCCGGTCGCCCCCATCGGCTGCAGTGCAATCTGCCGGATGGCTTCGGGGTATGGCCGCCGGGTGACGCTGGCGATGATGCCACCGAGCAGCACGAAGCCGAAGTTCGAGTAGACCTGCCGCGTGCCGGGCGCGAAGTCGAGCGGCACCCCCTTCATGTAGCGGATCATCGCGAACGGCGACGGCGGATGATCGAGCCGCAGCGCGCGCGCGATCCGCGGTCCCCATCCGGATGGGTCGCCACTGGTCTTGCGGTCCCAGCCAGCGGTGTGATGCAGGCACATCTCGACGGTGATGTCCGCGAGGCGCGGATCGGGGCGCATGCCGGGCGGTGGCTCCAAGTCGCGAAAGAATGAGAACGCGCGATCGGACAGCTGCAGTTGCCCGCGCTCGACCAGCTTCAGGATCGTCTGGGCGGTGAGGACCTTGCTGACACTTGCCAGCGCGACGAACGTCTCCGGTCGCATCGGCGTGCGCGACTGCAGGTCGGCGTAACCGTAACCCCGCGCCATCTTGAGCGCGCCGCCGTGCGCGATGGCAAGCGCGCCGCCTGGAATCCCATGGACACTCATGATCGACGTGATGACGCCGTCGAGCGCGTCGAGCCCCGGCAAGGCGGACCCGGTGACGGGCATGCTGTTCGGCCTTACCTGCGCGCGCGCGGACCGCGAGGCGGGCACGAGCGGCGCCAGCGCCGCTCCGCCGAGCAGCCCCAGTACCTGCCGGCGCGAACGCCGTTGCATCTCAGTCCTTCATGCAAACCAGGATTCCGCGGTCAATCTTCGTCAATGCGCGGCTGCGCGGGCCTCGGGGGGGCCACGTTGCCATCCCGATCCGCGGCGCGATCGGTATCGCCGCCGCGCGGCGCGCGATTGCCATCGACCTCGCGCGGCGCCCGGCTGCCGGCCGCGTCGCGCGGCGCACGATTGCCTTCGTCGTCGCGCGGGATGCGATTGGCCTCCGGCTGCCGCGGCGCTCGATTGCCATCTGCCTCGCGCGGCGTTCGGTTGGCCGGGTTGTCACGCGGCGCGCGGTTGCCTTCAACCTCACGCGGCGCGCGATTGCCATCCGCCTCCCGCGGCGCGCGGTTGCCGTCGACTTCGCGCGACGCCGCGTTGCCGGTGGCATCCATGCGGCGCGCATTGCCGTGCGGCGGCCGCGGCGAACCCTGCGCGCCCTTGCCGCGGAACTGCGTGCTTCCTTTGTGGCCGCCACCGGTACCGGCTCCGCCGGCCGGGCGACCGCGCGGTCCGCTGCGATTGCCGCGCGCCGCAAAACCGCCGCCGGCGCCGCGCCCACCGCCCGGCGTCGATGCGAACGGCGATGCATTGGCATTGCTCGCCGGCTGGATTTCGTCGAAATCCACCCGCGGACCGTGCGCACGGGGCGGGCCGCCCTTGCCCTGCGCGCCGAAGCCCGCGCCGCGCCGCGGGCCCTTGCCCGGTGGCCGCAAGCCGATCGCGTTCGCGTTGCTTTGCGGCTGTGTCGTCTCGAAATCCACGCGTGGCTGTTGCTGCCGCGGACCACCGCCCTGCGGCGCGCCACGGGGTCCGCCCTTGCCGTGCGGGCGCTGTCCCGGCTTACCCTGCGGACGCGGCCCCTGTCCACCCGCAGGACGTGCACCGTCGCCCTGGCGCGGTTGACCTCCCTGCCCGCCCGGCGCGCCGTGGCGCCGCTGCTGCTGTCCGCCACCTGGCGGACGCGCACCTTGGGGTCGCGCGCCCTGCGGAGGACGTTCACCTCCCTTGAGTCCGGCCGCGTCCATCACCGCCGTGACTTCGGGCGGCTCCAGTTCGAGCAAATCGCTTCGCTTCAACAGCGACGGCATCGCGAGCGTGCCGTAGCGGGTGCGGATCAGCCGCGATACCGGCAGGTTCAGCGCTTCGAACAGGCGCCGCACTTCACGGTTGCGCCCCTCCTTCAGCACGACGTGATACCAGTGATTGGCGCCATCCTCCTCGCCGCCTCCGTCGTCGACCCGCTCGCACTTCGCCACACCGTCGTCGAGCTCGACGCCCGTCACCAGCGCCTGCATCTGCTCGTCGGTCATCCGGCCCATGATGCGCACCGCATACTCGCGCTCGACCTCGTAGCGCGGATGCATCAGCCGGTTGGCGAGCTCGCCCGAGTTGGTGAACAGCAGCAGCCCTTCCGTGTTGAAGTCGAGGCGCCCCACGTTGATCCACTTGCCGTTGCCGATGTTCGGCAGCTTGGCGAACACCGTCGGCCGGCCTTCCGGATCGTCGCGCGTGACGATCTCGCCCGCCGGCTTGTGATACATGAGCACGCGCGGGCGCGGCTCCGTGAAGCGGACCTTCACGAGTTCGCCGTTGATGCGCACCTCGTCGCCCGGGCTGACCTTCTGCCCGACGTCCGCCGGCAGCCGGTTCACCGTGATGCGCCCCGCAACGATCATCTCCTCCATCGCACGGCGCGAGCCGAAGCCGCACGAGGCCAGGACCTTGTGCAGCCGCTGCGGTTCGTTGAAGACCTCGTCAGTGGAGCGTTTGTGCTTCGGCGGCGGGAGGCTCTCTTGAATCGCGTTCAGCGCCAGGTTCGGCGGCTGAGTCGGTTCCGAGGAGCGGGCTCGCGAGGGCGAGTGCCGTCTCGGCGGCCTTGGTGGGGGCATCAGGCATCTCCA
>JBDTNR010000476.1:0-3131 GCA_039933655.1 Betaproteobacteria bacterium
CCGCCGCGTGTACGAGCGCGCGCTCGAAGGCGGCGATCGCCGCCGGCACGTCGCCGATCTCGCGCGCGATGTCGCCTTCGAAGCGCGCGAGATCATGGCGGACGGAGGTCGGCGCCGGCAGCTCGCCCCCGCGCCGTGCAAGCCGCCGTGCCGACTCGAAACGCAGCGCGGCGGCTTCGGTGCGTGCCGCGGCGAGATACGCCGCTGCCGCCCGCGGCTCGTCGGCGCGATCCAGATGCTCGGCGTGCAGCGCGAGGTCGCGGCCCTCGAACCATTGCGCCGCTCGCAGGTGCAGCGCGCGCCGCACGCTGTGCAGCAACGACGCATAAGCGCCGTCGCGAATCAGTGCGTGGACGAACATGAACTGCCGGGCGTCGTTGTCGTCCGCCCGCACGAGATCGCGGCCAAGCAGCGTCCCGGCGTCGTAGGCCGGATCATCGAGCAGGTGCCGCAACAACTCAATTCCGACGCGCTGCCCGACCACCGCCGCCGCCTGCACGGCGCGCTTGTCCGGGGCGCGCAGCTGGTCCAGCCGGCTCAGCACGACGCTCTGGATCGTGCCGGGGATCGCCGCGCCGTCGGCGCCACTGTGCAGCAATTGCGTCAGGAAAAACGGGTTGCCTTGCGCGCGATCGACGCAGCGCCGCGCAACGTCGGGGTGCGCGACCAGGAACGACCGCGCGAGCGCCAGCGCGTCGTCCGTCCCGAGCGGCGGCAGGTCGATGCGTTGAACCGGAACGTCGAGCGGTGCCTCGCCGAACGGATCGCCTTCGCGCCGCGACGTGGCGACGAGCAGCAGCGGCCGTGTCCGCGCGCAGTCGGCGAGCGCCCGCACGCAACGCCTCACCCATGGCGTCGCCCAGTGCATGTCCTCGACGACCACCATCGTCGCGCCCGTCGTCGCGGCGACAAGCGTCCGCAGCTTGCCTTGCGTGCGCGCGGCGTCGTCCATCGCCTCGTACGTGGCGGCCGCGCGCTGTGGCAGCGCCAGGAGGTCGGCGGCGAACGGTTCGTCGTCGCGCGCGACGCGCCCGTCCGCGACGGCGCCGTCGAGACCCTCGCGTCGCTGCACATCCGCGGCGTCCGGAGGGATCGCGAGCAGGGCGCAGAACAGCGCGTGAATCGCGTCGCGCCCCTGCGCAGCGCCGAAGTCGAGCACTGCCGCGGCATGGGCGGTCACGCCGCGGCGGCGGGCGAGCAGCACGAGTTCCTGCGTCAGGCGCGTCTTGCCCATCCCCGGGTCTGCACCCACGACCAGCGTCACGCCCGCGGCGCCGTCACGCACGCGGTCCAGCCATTCGTCGAAGCGCGCGACTTCGATCTCGCGGCCAATCAGCGGATGCGCCGCCGCGACATCGGGACGCAGCGCACGCAGCTTCCACACCGGAACGTCCTGCGCCAGGCCGCGAATCGGCACCGCGGCAATCCGCTCGGCATCGACGAAAGCAGCGCACGCGCGATAGACATCGTCGGAGATGACGGTTTCGCCCGCGCGCGCGACCTCGTCGAGCCGCGCCGCCAGGTTCACCGCGTCGCCGGTGACGGTGTAGCGGCGGTGCATGGCGCTCCCCGTGTCGGCCGCCACCACTTCGCCGCTCGCCACACCCACATGCGCCGCCAGCGGCCGGCCGAATTCCGTCGACAGCGTGGCCATTGCCGCATGGATGCCCATCGCCGCGCGCAGCGCGCGTTGCGTATCGTTGCCGTAGGCGACGGGCGCGCCGAACACGCCCATCACCGCGTCGCCGATATGCTTGTCGATGGCGCCGCCGCACTGGCCGATCAGGCCGTCGACCAGCTCGAAGTAGCGGGTGAGCAGCCGGTGCACGTCCTCCGGGTCGAGCTCGCTCGACAACTTCGTGTAACCCGATAGGTCCGCGAAGAGGACAGCGACCTGCCGTCGTTCCGGAGCCGGCGCCTCCTGCGCCGAAGCAACGGGGTCGTTGCGCAACGCCGCGCCGCATTGCGGGCAAAACCGCGCCCCCGCGGGGACCGCCGCGCGGCAGTTCGGACAGGCGTCGGCAGCGGTCGCCATCGCAACGCGATTCTGACGCTACTTGCCCCTGTGTCGCAATCGGCGTAACGTCCCAACAACGCTAGGGGTCCTGGTCGCCGATTGCAGGTTCGGCGGCCGGGTGAGATGAAACCCTTGGAACCTGATCCGGATAATGCCGGCGCAGGGAAGCGTGAAGTGTCTCCTCCCTTCCGCTCCTCGCGTGGCACGTCCTAACCCGAGGAGTACGCCATGAATGCCAACGACCAGTTCTTCGCGCGTGACGCGAAGGTGGATTCGGCCGCCGTCGCCCCGCTGCCGGCGTCGCGCAAGATCTACGTGCAGGGCTCCCGCGCCGACCTGCGCGTGCCGATGCGCGAGATCGCGCAGAGCGACACGCCCGCCACGTTCGGCGCGGAGAAGAACCCGCCGCTCGCCGTTTACGACTGCTCGGGGCCGTACACCGACACGGGGACCTCGATCGACATCCGCAAGGGATTGGCGCCGCTGCGCGCCGCGTGGATCGCCGAGCGCGACGACACACGGGAGCTTGCCGGCCCGACTTCGGCGTTCGGCCAGGCGCGGCTCGCGGATCCCGCGCTGGCCGGCCTGCGCTTCGACCTGCAGCGCAAGCCGCGCGTCGCCAAGCCCGGCGCCAATGTCACGCAGATGCACTACGCGCGCCGTGGCATCGTCACGCCGGAGATGGAGTTCGTCGCGATCCGCGAGAATCAGCTGCTCGCCGAGCGCGTTGGGCAGTTCCCGGAAAGCGTCCGTCGTCAGCATCCGGGCCAGAACTTCGGCGCCGCGATTCCCGCGGTGATCACGCCCGAGTTCGTCCGCGACGAGGTCGCCCGCGGTCGCGCGATCATCCCCAGCAACATCAACCACCCGGAATCCGAGCCGATGATCATCGGCCGCAACTTCCTCGTGAAGATCAACGCCAACATCGGCAATTCCGCGGTGTCGTCGTCGATCGGCGAAGAGGTCGAGAAGATGACGTGGGCGATCCGCTGGGGCGGCGACACGGTGATGGATCTCTCCACCGGCAAGAACATCCACGAGACGCGCGAGTGGATCGTCCGCAACTCGCCGGTGCCGATCGGCACCGTGCCGATCTACCAGGCGCTCGAAAAGG
>JBDTNR010000477.1:0-3116 GCA_039933655.1 Betaproteobacteria bacterium
GGGCGCGTCCGGCGACGTGCTCGCGTCCCGCAGCGCGCCCTGCGGCATCCAGACGGTGCAGGATGGCCGCTTCGGCGACGCGCTCGCCGGCCTGCTCGGCGACTGGCGCGACGAGACACTGCCACGGATGGCATGCGGGATGATCGGCAGCCGGCAGGGGTGGATTGAAGCACCCTATGTCCACTGTCCGGTGCCGCTCGCCGATCTGGCGGCCGGCATCGTGCGCACGCCCGACGGCCGTCTTGCCGTGGTGCCGGGCGCGCGCACGCGCGACGCCTACGGCGTGCCGGACGTCATGCGCGGCGAGGAAACGCAGATCGTTGGCGGTGTGGATACTCGCGAGGAGCGTGTGCTGGTCGCGATGCCTGGTACCCACAGCAAGTGGGCCTGCGTCGAAGCCGGGCGCATCGTCGATTTCATGACGTTCATGACCGGCGAGATGTGGAACGTCCTGCTCGCGCACAGCATCCTGGGCAGGCTCGCGGTGGCGCCGCTGGCGGGAGCGGGCATCGGCCCCGGCTATGCGCAAGGCGTGACGCGCGGTTTGGGGCCCGGCAATCTCGCGCACGATGCCTTCGGCGCGCGCACGCTGGCACTGATGGGCGAAATCGCGGGCGACGAAGTGGCCGACTGGCTGTCCGGCGTGATGATCGGGCGCGAGGTGCGCAATGCGCGCACGTGGGCGCATCGCCATGGCTACGACGGCTCGCGCGTGCGCCTGATCGGGGAAGACGCGCTTGTCACCCGCTATGAGCTCGCACTCGCGCAAGCCGATGTTGCCGTCGAGCGCGCGCATGCGCATGCGGCCGCCCATGGCCTGTGGCGCCTCGCCGTTCAGGCCGGCATCGTCTCCGAACTTCCTTGACTCCCGCGCAGGCCAACCGATGAATCCGCTCCTCCCGTACCTGCAGCCGCTGCCGCTGATCGCCGTACTGCGCGGCATTACGCCCGAGGAGATTCCGGATGTCGGAAGCGCTCTCGCCGGCTGTGGCTTCCGCGTGCTCGAAGTCCCGCTCAATTCTCCGCGGGCGCTCGATTCGATCCGCCTGCTCGCGCAGCAGTCGGGCTCCGAATGTCTGATCGGTGCAGGAACGGTGCTCGCCGTCGACGACGTGGCGCGCGTGCGCGACGCCGGCGGACGCGTGATCGTCATGCCACACGCGGACACGGCGGTGATCCGCGCGGCCAAGGCGCTAGGCATGCTGTGCGTGCCGGGTGTCGCGACACCCACCGAGGCCTTCGCGGCGCTCGCGGCCGGTGCCGACGGGCTGAAGATGTTTCCGGCCGAGGCGCTGCCGCCGGCCGCGCTGCGGGCTTGGCGCGCCGTGCTGCCCGCCGACACGCTGGTGTTCGCCGTGGGCGGCATGAAGCCTGACAATCTCTTGCCGTACTGGAAGGCCGGCGCTTCGGGTTTCGGGACCGGCTCGAATCTGTACAAGCCCCGCACGTCGCCGGCGCAGGTGCGCGAAGTCGCACTCGCGTACGCGGCGGCGGTCCGCGAACTGCCGGCACGCTGAAGCACCGCGTTCCAACGACGAATGGGAGGAGAATCCGCATGATCCGATCGACGTGGCGCTGGCTGCTGGGGGCCGCCCTGCTCTTGTCCACAGCACCCGCCGCGCAGGCGAGCGCCGGATTCATCACGTGCGAGAGCCAGGGCTATCGCTACCAGTACTGCAGCGTGAACACGCAGGGACGCGTGATCATGCTGCGCGAGGTTTCGACGGGCAACCTGTGCCGGCAGGGCCGCGGCTGGGGCTACGACAACAACGGCATCTGGGTCGATCGCGGCTGTCGTGCCGAGTTCAGCTACGGCCGCGACGACGGCGGCGGGGGGGGCTGGGGCCGTACGGGCCAGCTCACGTGCGAGAGTCAGGGCTATCGCTACCGTTACTGCAACGCGGACACGCAGGGGCGCGTGTCGCTCGCCCGCGAGCTGTCCACCGGCAACCTGTGCCGGCAGGGCAGCGGCTGGGGCTACGACAATGGCGGCATCTGGGTCGACCGCGGGTGCCGCGGCGAGTTTCGCTACGGCCGCGACAGCGGCGGCCGCAACGACGCCGCCCTCGCCGCGGGGATCATCGGCGCGTTGGCGATCGGTGCCGCCATCAGCTCGTCGCAGAGCAGTCCGCAACCCGTCGCACCGCCGCCCGCGCCCCGGCCTCCGCCGCCGGCCGTCGAGCTGCCACCCGCATGGGCGATCGGGTCGTATCAAGCCTACGACCCGGATTCGGGGGACATCGTGCAGCTCGTAGTCGACGGCGGCAGCCGAGCGTACCTGCGCAACGAAACCGGCGTCGTCGTGAATCAGGGCCAGCTGCGCGACGGCATGATCTGGTGGAACAACGGCAAGCGCTCGTGGTTCGCCCGCGAAGGTCCGGGCGTGATGGTGGGCGACGTCGACAGCGGCAAGCACTACTATTTCCGCCGCAATGGCTGACATCGTCGCGATCGGCGAGCCGATGGTGGAGTTCAACCAGGCGCGGTCGGCGGATCCGCTCGCCTGGCTGCAGGGATACGGCGGCGACACGTCCAACATGGCGATCGCCGCGGCCCGCCTCGGTGCGCGCGTGGCGTACGTGACGCAGCTTGGCGCCGACCGCTTTGGCCGCATGTTCGTCGAGCTGTGGACGCGCGAAGGCATCGACACCACGGGTGTCGCGCTCGATCCCGAGGCGCCGACCGGCGTCTACTTTGTCGCCCATGGCGCAGGGGGCCACGAGTTCTCGTACCTGCGCGCCGGCTCCGCGGCGAGCCGGATGCGGCCGGAAACGCTGCCACTGCCGGTACTGCATTCGGCGCGGTTGCTGCATGCATCCGGCATCAGCCAGGCGATCTCGGCCAGTGCATGCGACGCCGTGTTCGCCGCATTCGACGTCGCGCGGGCCGCCGGCGCGATCGTCACCTATGACCCCAACGTCCGGATGAAGCTGTGGCCGCTCGCGCGGGCGCGGGCGATCGTCCAGGCGTCGATGGCGCTTTGCGACTGGTGCCTGCCGAGCCAGGACGACGCGAACGTGCTGTATGCGGGCGCCGGGCCCGATGCCGTGGTGGATGCGATCCATCGCGCGGGCGCGCCCGGCGTCGTGCTTAAGCAGGGCGCCAACGGTTGTCTC
>JBDTNR010000478.1:0-3102 GCA_039933655.1 Betaproteobacteria bacterium
TGGCCCTGTTCCTCGCCTTCATCGGCCGCGCTAACGGCGACTTATAGCGTCCGGGCGTTACCCGGCATCCTTGCTCTGCGGAGCCCGGACTTTCCTCTCCCCCCTTGCGGAGGCAGCGACGGTCTGGCTGGCTTCGAACCTCTGATTCTACGCGCTTGCCAGCGTCGAGGGCAGGGCCTTCGGCGGGCGGGCGCACGTCGTCCGGGGCGAACGCTACGGCGCCACGCGCCAGCGCATCTGTTCCCCCGCCCGCAGGGGCACGAGTTCGTCGGGGCCGAACGGATACTCGGCCGGGACCGGCCAGGCGACACGCTCGAGCGTCACGGTGTCCGTGTTGCGCGGCAGCCGGTAGAAGTCCGCGCCGAACCGGCTCGCGAAGCCTTCGAGGCGATCGAGCGCCTGCGCGTCGTCGAACACTTCCGCATACAGTTCGAGGGCCGCGTGCGCCGAGTAGCAGCCGGCGCCGCAGCACGCACTTTCCTTGGTTCGCCGCGCGTGCGGCGCGGAATCGGTGCCCAGGAAATAGCGCGGATTGCCGGACGTCGCCGCGTCCACCAGCGCCTGCCGGTGGGTTTCGCGCTTGAGGATCGGCAGGCAATAGAAATGCGGCCGCAGGCCGCCGGCGAACAGCGCGTTGCGCGACCATAAAAGGTGCTGCGGCGTGATCGTCGCCGCGATGGGGGTGGCTGCCTCCCGAACGTAAACCGCCGCTTCGCGCGTCGTGATGTGCTCGAGCACGACGCGCAAGCCGGGAAAATCGCGGCCGATACGCGTGAGGTGCGTATCGACGAACACGCGCTCGCGGTCGAACATGTCGACGGCGGGATCGGTCACCTCGCCGTGCAGGCTCAGCACCATGCCGTGCTTTTCCATCGCCGCGAGCACAGAGGCGACGCGGTCGAGCGACGTCACGCCCGAGTCCGAGTTGGTGGTGGCGCCCGCCGGGTAGTACTTGATCGCGTGGACGATCCCCGACGCCTTCGCCCGCTCGATCTCCGCCGGCGAAGTGTTGTCGGTCAGGTACAGCGTCATCAGCGGCTCGAACCGCGTATCGGCGGGCAGTGCCGCGAGGATGCGGGACCGGTACTCCGCGGCCGCCGCGACCGATGTGACTGGCGGCTTCAGGTTGGGCATGACGATTGCACGTCCGAAGACGCGGGCGGTATGGACGGCCACCGCGGCCAGCGCCTGCCCGTCCCGCAGGTGCAGGTGCCAGTCGTCGGGCCGGTGCAGCGTCAGCGTCGATTGCGGGTGGGTCATCCGAAAGCCTTGTTTTTACATGATTATACGGGGATGCTGCCGTGCCGCCCTGCGGCGCCGCGCCCGGTTAGGGCGACCCGGGAAGCAGTTGGCGGCGCGGACGTTACCCGGGCTATAATGCGCGGTTTACGGCGGGGGACACCCTCCCCGCCAACGGCTTCGAGCGAGCGGCGGAAACACGGAAATTCGAGCGGCCGCGGGCGGATTCGACGTCGTGATCATTGCAACCGAGGGTGGCATTCGCAAGGTGAAATTAAGCATGGCAACCAAAACCGCAACCGCCGTCAAGAAAGTCCGCGAGCTCACCGACGAGGAAATCCTCAAGGCGCCCGAGAAGGACTACATGAATGAGGCACAACTCGCCTTCTTCAAGAGGAAACTGGTCGATCTGCGCGACCAGCTGTTGCAGAATGCCGATGACACCGGCGAGCATCTGCGCGAGAACGAGGTCACGACGGACCCGTCCGACAGGGCGACGCTCGAGGAGGAATACACGCTCGAGCTGCGCACGCGCGATCGCGAGCGCAAGCTGCTCAAGAAGGTCGAGAAATCATTGCGCCTGATCGACGATGGTTCGTACGGCTGGTGCGAGGAAACCGGTGAGCCGATCGGCGTGCCGCGTCTGATCGCGCGGCCGACGGCGACGCTGTCGCTCGAAGCCCAGGAGCGGCGCGAGCGCGTGCAGAAGTTGTATGGTGACTGAACCATTGAAAGTGAGGGGGTCGCAAGGCTAACGCCGCGACCCCCTTCCAGAAAATCACGACGCTGACAGCCACTCGAAAAGCTGATCAGAGGCAAATCGCCGGCAGAGCCGGACGATTTGCTCTAGGGATGAAAGAACGAGCGTCGTGCGGGCAGCACGCCCTTGCCACAGGCCGGCATATTGCCCCTCAAGGGGCTAATCCGGAAATCGTCGGGCTCTGCCCGCGATTTCCGTCTGATCAGCCTGTCGAATGCCACAGCCACATTGTGATTTTTCCAGGGGGTTGCGGCCGTAAGGCTCGCAACCCCCTCTGGTGACTACCAAGTCCCCGCCCGCCGGGCGGGTACAATCTACCTCCACCTCTAGAGGAGAGTCCGCATGTTTACGCTTCCCCCTCTGCCCTGGGCCGACAACGCGCTCGAGCCCGTCATTTCGGCGAACACGATTTCGTTCCACTACGGCAAGCATCACAAGACGTACGTGGACAACCTCAACAATCTCGTGAAGGGCACGGACTACGAGAACGCGCCGCTCGAGAAAATCATCAACGAGACTGCCGGCAAGGCCGACAAGGCCGCGCTGTTCAACAATGCCGCCCAGATCTGGAACCACACGTTCTACTGGAACAGCCTGAAGGGCAACGGCGGCGGCAAGCCCGGTGCCAAGCTGGCGCAGATGATCGACGCGTCGTTCGGCAGCTTCGACAACTTCAAGAAGGAACTGTCGGCGACAACCGTGTCGCAGTTCGGCTCCGGCTGGGGCTGGCTGGTGCTGGACGGAGGCGCGCTCAAGATCGTGAAGACCGCCAACGCCGAGGTGCCGTTCACCAAGGGTCAGAAGCCGCTGCTGACGATCGACGTGTGGGAGCATGCGTACTACCTTGATCACCAGAACAAGCGCGCCGCGTATGTCGACGCTGTGATCGACAAGTTGCTGAACTGGGATTTCGCGGCGCAGAACCTGAGCTGATGCCTGGCGCGTGGCAGGGGACCTGAAGCGGTCCTCGCGGCGGCCGGTGTCCCCGGCCGTTTCCGCATGGGCCGGCGAGCCTCGCGCCTTGTGGGGGCGTACGCTTGGGAACATAATTCCGGGCGTGCATTCCAACGGCATATCCTGCCGAATTCATGGCTCTTTTCTCC
>JBDTNR010000479.1:0-3093 GCA_039933655.1 Betaproteobacteria bacterium
CCATCGCAAACACTGCGCGCGGTGTTTCGGATGCGTAGGTGTTCATGCGGCTGCTCCTTGCGCAAAGGACGGCGTTTTTTTGCCTGGATGCGTCCGTCGGACTGTGGGATTCGTGGCCGGATCCGCCACGCGAACCAAAAATTCCGGTGTTGACGGATCGCATCGTAGGCACGCCGCCCGCACCCCTCAAGTGACAAGCGACGAAGCCGGCAAATCCGGGCGCAAGTGCGCAGGGCAGGAGACGAAACGGTCGCCGTGCGGACGCGCCGGGCGGCGTGGCCTGCCGTGGATGCGTGCGACGCCGGTTGACCCGACTGCAGGCGTGCGACGCACGTCGCCCTGTCGAAACTGGCGGTACCGCGTCCGCGAAACCCGGCTGCCCGCCGGGTGCCCGGTACTTGGCCGAGCATCGCAGGCGGCGCCGGTTTAGAGCCTTCCGCCTAATTGCCGGGTGTACTTTTTGACGGTTTTGTGTAGAATTCCGCGGCTCTCGCAAGAAAGCTTGGCCCTGCCCTTAGGTAGGGCCAACGCGTTTTGGCGCATGTGCGCAAAAGGCCTTGCGGCGGATCCATCCGACCCCAGTCGTCCCGGACATTCCGGATGGCGCCGGGTGAAGTGGGCCAGCCGCAACCGGGCCCCACCACGAGCATCCAGTAACCTATCTGATTGCGGGTGGGGATATCCGGCGCGCCGTTGGCCGCGTCCGAACAACCAGGACCGTTCGCCAATTTACTGACTGAACAACCAATCTGTCTGGAGACCACATGTTGAACAAGATCCGTCTGGCCGCCGTGGCCGCGGTCATGCTGATTGCCGTGGCTGGCGCGATCGCGCCGCAGTCGGCACAAGCGCAAACTCCGCCTGCCGCACCTGCCGCACCTGCTGCCCCTGCGGCGGCAACGCCTCCCGCTGCGGCGCCTGCGGCCATGGCCCCGGCGAAAGTGCCCGACGTCGTGGACAACCCGTACGGTCTCGAGGCGCTGTGGAAGGGCGGCGACCTGGTCGCCAAAATCACGCTGGCCATCCTCGTCATCATGTCGATGGGCAGCTGGTACATCATCATCACGAAGATCTACGAGCAATACAAAATGGGCCAGCAGGCCAAGGACGCCAACAAGAAATTCTGGAAGGCCGCGTCGGTCAAGCTGGGCGCCGAGACGCTGAAGAAGACGAGCCCCTTCCGGTTCCTCGCGGAATCCGGGATCGAGGCGACCACCAAGCACGAAGGAATGCTCGCCAGCGTCGACTTGAGCGACTGGATCGGCATGTCGATCCAGCGCGCGATCGACAACGTGCAGAGCCGCACGCAGGACGGCCTGGCCTTCCTCGCCACCGTGGGTTCGACCGCGCCGTTCGTCGGCCTGTTCGGCACGGTGTGGGGCATCTACCATGCGCTGACGGCCATCGGCATCGCCGGCCAGGCGTCGATCGACAAGGTCGCGGGTCCGGTCGGCGAAGCGCTGATCATGACGGCGATCGGTCTTGCGGTCGCGGTGCCCGCCGTGCTCGGCTACAACTGGCTCATCCGCCGCAACAAGGCCGCGATGGACCTGGTCCGCGGTTTCGGCGCCGACCTGCACGCCGTGCTGCTCAGCGCCACGAAGTCTCCGGCCAAGGCATAACGCCATGGGTATGAACGTCGGCTCGGCCGGAGGCGACGAGGACCAAGTCGTCTCGACCATCAACACCACGCCGCTCGTCGACGTGATGCTGGTGCTGCTGATCATCTTCCTGATCACCATCCCGGTCGTCACGACGTCGGTTCCGGTCCAGTTGCCGAAGGAACGCAACGAGATCCGCGAGACGAAGCCCGAGAACATCATCCTGTCGGTCGATGCTAAGGGCGGGATCTTCTGGAACGACCTGCGGATTCAATCGACGGCGGCGCTGATTGACCGCCTGAAGAAGATCGCGGTTCTGGACCCGCAACCCGAAGTGCAGATTCGTGGCGACGGTGCCGCGAACTACGACTCGGTGGGCCGGATCATCTACGCGTGCCAGCGGGCCGGCATCGCCAAGGTCGGCTTCATCACCGAGCCGCCGGCGCGTGGCGGCTAGAGTGCCGCCGTTCCCGACGGCAGAAGGAACAAAAACATGGCAATGAACGTGGGTACGGGCGGCGGTGCGGGCGAGATGGACGTGATGATCGACATCAACACCACGCCGCTGATCGACGTCATGCTGGTGCTGCTCGTGATGCTGATCATCACGCTGCCGATCCAGCTGCATTCGGTGAATCTCAACATGCCGACCGGCAATCCGCCGCCGCCGCTGGTCAAGCCCGAAGTGGTCAAGCTCGACATCGACGCGTCCAGCGTCGTCTATTGGAACGGCGAGGCGATGCCGGATCGCGGGACACTCGAGTCCAAGCTGGCCGAGGCTGCCGCAATGGCGGTCCAGCCGGAACTCCACCTGCGGCCGGACAAGGGTGCGAAGTACGCCATCGTCGCCGCCGTCATGGTGTCGTCGCAGCGTCTCGGCCTGACCAAGATCGGCATCGTCGGCAGCGAACAGTTCATCAACGAGTAGTCTGCCGACGGCGCCACAAGCGCCTCGCGGCATGCGGAGTCGACACAAATGGATTACGCACGACAGCAGAGGGACCCGACCCGGCACATGCTCGGGATCAGCGTCGTCATCCTGGTGCACGCGCTGGTGGTGTGGGCGTTGCTGTCCGGTCTCGGCAGCAACGTGATCCAGATCATCAAGAAGCCGCTCAACGCGACGATCATCGAAGAGGTGAAGCTGCCGCCGCCCCCACCGCCGCCGCCGCCACCACCCAAGAAGATCGTGGAGCCGCCCAAGGTGCAACCCGCGGTAGAAACGTATGTGCCGCCGCCCGATATTCCCGTCGCGGCGCCGACGACGGCCCCGGTGATCTCGGCCGTGACGCAGGCACCGCCGACGGCGCCGCATGTGATTGCGGCCCCGCCGGTTGTGCAGGCGCCGCCGGCGCCGGTGGCGAAGCCCGCGGTGCGCCGCGGCGTCGTCCGTCTGAGCGGGGACGCGCCGAGCTATCCGCGCGAGGCCATACGCGCCGGGGTGTCCAAGGGGCGTGTGGTCGCACGGCTGCAGATCGACGAGAAGGGCAAC
>JBDTNR010000480.1:0-3085 GCA_039933655.1 Betaproteobacteria bacterium
CCGCCAGCGTGGGGGCGGTCGTTCGCGGCGCGGGGCCGTCCCCAGCCGCGAACTGCGCCCCCTTGGGCGGCAGCGCCGCGGCGAAAGCCGCCAGCGTGGGGGCGGTCACTTGAACGAGTTCACGCTGATCGACCGTTACTTTCGCCGGGCCGTGCGCGACCCGGCAGTGCGCATCGGCATCGGTGACGACGCGGCCGTCGTGGTGCCCGCGCCGGGATGCGAACTGGCGATCGCCGTCGACATGCTGGTCGAAGGACGGCATTTCCTGCCGGACGTCGATCCGGCCTCGCTCGGCCACAAGACGCTGGCGGTGAACCTGTCGGACATGGCGGCCATCGGCGCGACGCCGCGCTGGGCGCTGCTGGCAGGCGCGTTGCCGGACGACGACGAAGGCTGGCTCGCGGCATTCGCCAGTGGATTGTTCGCGCTCGCGCTGCGGTACCGCGTCGAACTGATCGGCGGCGACACGACGCGCGGACCGCGCAATCTATCGCTGACGATCGTCGGCGAGCTGCCGGCCGGCACGGCGCTCACGCGCGCCGGCGCGCGTGTCGGCGACGATATCCTGGTGTCGGGACGCCTGGGAGACGCCGCGCTTGCGCTGGCGGCGCTGGACGGCCGCTGCGTGCTCGATGCGACAACGCTTGCCGCATTGCGGGTCCGCCTCGACTGGCCGGAGCCGCGCGTGGCGCTCGGGCAGCAGTTGCGCGGCGTGGCGTCGGCAGCGCTCGACGTGTCCGACGGCCTCACCGGCGACCTCTCCCATATTCTCGCGGCGTCGAACGTGGGTGCCGCGATCGAGCTCGCGCGGATTCCCTGCGCGCCCGCGCTCGCGCAGCGGCTGATCGCCGGCGAACGGCCATTCGCCCTCGACTGCCTGCTTGCCGGCGGCGACGACTACGAGTTGTGCTTCACGGCACCGCCGGCGGCGCGGCCGCGCCTTGCGGCCATCGCCGGCGAATTGTCGCTGCCGCTGACGCGCATCGGCGCCATCACGGCGGCGCCGGGACTGCGCGTGCGTGACGAGCACGGGGTAGAAATGGCGGCATTGCCGCAGGCGTTCGACCACTTCCGATGACGCGGCGGCCGGACCTGCGTTTCCTGTTGCACCATCCGGCGCACTTCATCGCGCTGGGGTTCGGCGCCGGCCTCTCGCCGTTCGCGCCGGGTACGTTCGGTACACTGGTCGCCATCCCGATCGCGCTGGCGCTACGCGCCTACGGCGGCGATCTGGCTTTCGTCGCGGCGTTCGTGACGATCTTCGTCGTGGGCATCTGGGCGTCGCAGGTCACGGGGCGCGACCTCGGCGTGCCGGACTACGGCGGCATCGTCATCGACGAAGTGGCGGCCTTTTTGGTCGTGCTGTACTTCACCGGCATCACGCCGCTCGCCATCGCGGTCTCGTTCGTCCTTTTCCGCTTGTTCGACATCGTGAAGCCGCCACCAATCCGCCAGCTCGATGCCGCGATGAAGAACGGACTGGGCGTCATGTTCGACGACCTGCTGGCCGCCTGCTACACGTTGATCGCGTACGCGATCGGCCAACGGTTGCTGGCATGAGCCCGCCGGGCCGCCCCAAGGGCGAATACCGGAGTGCGCAGCACGAAGCTAGTCCAGTGAGCGGGAGCGCCGACTTCGCGGGCCTCGACCTCCGTCGCGTGGAGGAGGTCGGCCTGAATGCGCTGCAGTCGCAGCGCCAGCTCTTCTACGACGGCTGGCTGCTGCGCGTGTCGCCAGGCAAGGCGCGGCGCGCGCGCAGCGTCAACGCGCATTTCGGCTCGACGCTGCCGTTGACAGCGAAGATCCGCTATTGCGAGCGCATCTACGAGGAGCGGCAGCTGCCGGTGCTGTTCCGCATGACACCGTTCCTGCAGCCGCCCGAGCTGCCGCAAGCGCTGACCGCACACGGCTACATCGCATTCGACACGACGCTGGTGCAGGTCGTGCGGCTCGAGCGTCCGCCCGACGTGCCGGGGCCTTCCGGATTCGACGTGGTGACGCCCGAACTCGGCGAATTCGCCGACGCGGTGGCCTTGCTGCAGGACGCCACTCCGGCGCAGCGCGACGCGTATTGCGAACGTCTGGTGGCGACGCCGCAAGTGACAAGGGCGCTGCTGGCGCGGATCGACGGCCGGCCGGTCGGCGTCGGGACGGTGATGCTCGAAGACGGCCTCGCGGGCATCTTCTCGATGGCGACGGCGCAGGACGTGCGCGGGCACGGCATCGCCGCCGCGATCCTTGCGAAATTGCTCAACTGGGCGTGGGGCCATGGCGCCGCGCATGCATACCTGCAGGTGGACAGCGACAACCAGCCGGCGCTGTCGGTATACCGGAAGTTCGGCTTTGCCACGGCCTACACGTATCACTACTGCGGGCGGCCGGGCGACTTCGAATGACCGCGCAGCGGACGCCGGAGAGCAACGAATGAGCGACGACACCATCGCGGCCCTTGCCCGGCAAGTCGGCGCGCGCCTCGCCGAACGCAAGCTCATGTGCGTGACGGCCGAGTCCTGCACGGGAGGCCTGGTGGCGGGCGCCATGACCGACATCGCCGGCAGTTCGGGCTGGTTCGATCGCGGCTTTGTCACCTATTCGAACGAAGCGAAGATGGAAGTGCTCGGTGTGCCGGAGGCCACGCTCGCGCAGCATGGCGCCGTTTCGGAATCGACGGCACGCGCGATGGCCGAGGGTGCGCTGGCGCGCAGCCGTGCGCACGTCGCGGTCGCCATCACCGGTGTGGCGGGACCGGGCGGGGGCACGGCGGAGAAGCCGGTCGGCATGGTGTGCTTCGCGTGGGCCGCGGGTGGCGCACTGACCCGCGTCGTCACCCGCCAATTCAGCGGAGATCGTGCGGACGTGCGACGGGCGTCCGTGGTCGAGGCCCTCGAAGGCCTGCTCGCCGCAGCCAGGCGTTAGCGCGGGGCGACATTCGCGCGCAGTGGGTCGGAAGAGTGCCTCATCGGCCGCCCACGGACGGCGGTCGGGCGAATCTTGTGGCAGCGGCCACTGATTTGGGTTTTGCGCTCGAATTGGCGATTCTGGGCGGCGGGATCGCTGGATTGACCACGGCGTACCAGTTGAGCCG
>JBDTNR010000481.1:0-3082 GCA_039933655.1 Betaproteobacteria bacterium
CGCCGCGCTGAAAAGCTCGAGCCGCCAGCCCACCCGCAACAGGTAGATCGCCACTCCCATGGCCACGAGGATCGCGAGTTCGCGCCACAGCGCGCCACCGGTCAACGTCTGCGCGACGAGGCCGTCGATGATGTGGCCGACGCGACGCGGCACCCACACCGTCAGCACGGCGATGCCGAGCAGCATCGCGGAGGCGCTGGCGTACGCGCGCCGATGGCGCCACGCGAAACGGCTGACGAGTTGCAGGAGGGTCACGGGAGCGGAGGCGGCCGGCGCGGGATCGCCGGTGTTGGGCGCAAAGCACGGGATTGTACCGTTGCGCGCCGCCGGCGCGCAGCGGGAAGCCAGGGCCCGTTAGCGCAATGCGCGCAAACAGGCCTTATGCCGGTGGCAAATGCAGTTCGAACCGCGCGCCGCCGGCGGCGGAATCGGCGATCACGAACTGCCCGGAATGCGCGAGCGCCACTTCGTGGGCGATCGCAAGTCCGAGGCCGGCGCCGTCGTCGCCGGCATTGTCGCCGCGGTAGAAACGCTGCACGACACGGCCCCTCTCGGCTGCCGCGATACCCGGACCGGTGTCCTCGACGACGATCGTCGGGTCCGGCAGGAGCCGCACCGATACTGTGACCTTCGCGGACGCCGGACAGTACTTCTGCGCGTTGTCGAGCAGGTTGTTGACCGCCTCCGCGACCAGCGCGGCGTCGACGTCGACCACCGCGTGCACGGACGACTCGTCGAAGCCCAGATCGATGCCGGCCGCCATTGCGGCGGGCACCCACGTGCGCGCGGTCTCGAACGCCAGCTCGTAGAGGTCGGTGCGGACTCGATTGGCGCCCGACTGCGCCTCCGGCTCGGCGCGCGACAGCAGCAGCAACTGGTTGGCGAGCCGCGTTGCCCGCTGTACCGACGATTGCAGTCCGGTCACCGCCTGCCGCATGTCGGCGATGCTGCCGGAATGCAGCGCCTGCTCCACCTGCAGGCTGAGCGCGGTCAGCGGCGTACGCAGCTGATGCGCCGCGTTGGCGATGAAGGTCCGGTGCGCGAGCGCGGCGGCGTCGAGCTTGCCGATCAGCGCGTTCAACGCCTCGATCAATGGCTGCATCTCCGCCGGCATGTTCTCGCCGGAGACTGCCGAGAGTTTCCGGTAGCTGATGTCGCGCAGCGAAGTGGACAGCGCATGCAGCTTTTCCGTCTGCGCAACGATCGTCCGGTAGGCGATCCACCCGGCGAGCAGCAGCAGCGCGACCTGCGGCAGCCATACCGTCAGCAGGATCTCCTCGGTGAGCAGGTCGCGCTTGCGCATGGTCTCGCCGACGACGATCGTCACTTCCTCGCCGCGCGGCGGCAGCGGCGACGACAGCACTACCCAGCGCATCGCATGGCCCTCCGCCTCCGCGTCGTAGAAGCGGACATTCTCGAAGGCCACCTCATTGCGGCCATGCCGGGGCACGTCGCGGCCGGCGATCAAGCCGCTCGCCGATCCCTCGACGCGAAACAGGATGCGATCCTGAGCGTCCCATTCGAACATTTCCTGCGCGGCACGCGGCAGGTTGAGCGCCGCCATGCCGCCGGTCAAGCGCACCTGCTGCGCGAGGCTTTGCGCCGAGTCGTACAGCCAGCGGTCGAAGATGCGGTCGGCATAGTGGCGCGCCGCCCACGACGTGATGGCGCCGCCGGCCGCGAACAACGCGAGCAGCGGCAGCGCGAGCTGCACGAAGAGGCGCCGGCGTAGGCTTGCGGTGCTGCCGGTCCGCGGTTCCATTCGGCGCTTGGGGCTTCTAGGCCGCCTGGCGCAACAGGTAGCCGAACCCGCGAACGGTGACGATCTCCACGCCGCTGCCCTGGATCTTGAGCCGGATCCGGTGGACATACACCTCGACCGTCTTGTCGCCGATGTCCTCGTTCAACGCCGCCAGCGTTTCGGTGAGCTGCGCCTTGGTCACCACCCGTCCGGCGTTCTTGAGCAGCCGCCGCAGCACGTGCAGCTCGCGCGGGGTCAACGGCACCGGCACATCGTGCGCGAGTACGCGTGTTTCGTCGGACGTCAGCCGCAACGCCCCCACGTTCACCTCCTGCGGCCCCGCGCGATCCGACCGCCGCAGGACGGCGCGGATGCGGGCGTCGAGCTCCGAAAGGTCGAACGGCTTCACGATGTAATCGTCGGCGCCGGCGCGCAGTCCGCCGACGCGCTCCACCGGCTGGTCGCGTGCCGTCAGGCAGATGACCGGCACGCTGTCGCCGCGTGCGCGCAACTCGCGCAGCACCTCCGCGCCATCCCCATCGGGCAGTCCCAGGTCGAGCAGCACGAGGCTCGGCGCCCAGCTGCGCGCGTGCGTCAGGGCCAGGGCGACGGTGCCGACCGTGCGCAGGCCGTACCCCAGGCGCCCGAGTTCGAGCGCCAGCAGGCTGGCGATGTGCGGGTCGTCTTCGACCGCGAGGATGCGGAACTGCACCCGCCGAATCTACTCCGAATCGCGGTCTCCGGGCGCGCCGCCGCGGTGGGCACGCGACACGGCGCTCGATTGAAAGCGAAATGAAAGCTTGTTCGGCGAGACTTGCAGCGTTGCTCGCTTTGACGAGAAGTGTCTTCATCCACCCGCTGTCGCGAAGGCGTCACTTGGAATCGATTCGCAATCCGAAGGATTTCTGGGCTGGCCTCCTGTTCATCGGGCTGGGCATCGCGGCGATCACCGTCAGCTCGAACTATCACCTCGGCACGGCGGCGCGGATGGGGCCTGGCTACTTCCCGCGGATCCTGGGCATGCTGCTGATCGGGCTCGGCCTCGTCATCACGCTGCGCGGCATCCGCATCCGCGGCGAAGCAATTGCGCAGTGGAAGTGGCGGCCCACGCTCGTCGTGCTGGGCAGCGTCATCATCTTCGGCATGATCGTCGCGAAGATCGGTGTCGCGATCTCCACCGTCGTGCTGATCGTCGCCGCCAGTGCCGCGAGCCACGAGTTCCGACCCCGGGAGGCGGTGCTGACCGCCATCGCCCTGTCGGCGCTCGCCGTCGGCGTGTTCGTGATCGGTCTGAGCCTTCAATTGCCGATCTGGCCCGTTTACTTCACCGGGTAGCACATT
>JBDTNR010000482.1:0-3081 GCA_039933655.1 Betaproteobacteria bacterium
TCGGCATCACCAACCAGCGCGAGACGACGGTGGTGTGGGACCGCGCGACCGGCCGCCCGATCGCCCATGCAATCGTCTGGCAGGACCGCCGCACCGCCCCGCTGTGCGATGAACTGCGCGCGGCCGGACTCGCCCCCCTGTTCGCGCAGAAGACGGGGCTTGTCATCGATGCCTATTTTTCGGGCACCAAGGTCCGCTGGCTGCTCGACCATGTCGACGGCGCGCGGGCGCGGGCAGAGCGCGGCGAGCTCGCCTTCGGGACCATCGACGCCTGGCTCGTCTGGCACCTCACCGGTGGTCGCGTCCACTGCACGGACGCCAGCAACGCGAGCCGCACGCTACTGTTCAACATTCACACTGGCGACTGGGACGACGAATTGCTGCGGATCCTGCGCGTGCCGCGCGAGGTGCTGCCCACCGTCGTCGCCTCTTCCGGCGTCTGCGGCGAAGCGCGCATCGGCGGCATCGACATTCCGATCGCGGGCATCGCGGGGGACCAGCAGGCGGCGCTGTTCGGCCAGGCGTGCTTTCGCCCCGGTCTCGCCAAGAACACCTACGGCACCGGCTGCTTCCTGCTGATGAACACCGGCGGCAGCGCCGTGGCGTCGCGCAACAACCTGCTGACCACCGTCGCGTGGAAGCGCGACGGCCGTCTTGATTACGCGCTCGAGGGCAGCGTCTTCATCGGCGGCGCGGTCGTGCAATGGCTGCGCGACGGGCTGCAGATCATCAGGAATGCGCACGAGATCGAGGCGCTGGCGGCGACGGTGCCCGACAACGGCGGCGTGTATCTGGTGCCGGCGTTCGCCGGACTGGGCGCGCCGCACTGGGATGCCTATGCGCGTGGCGCGATGTTCGGCTTGACGCGCGGCGCCACCCGCGGCCACATCGCCCGCGCCGCGCTCGAGGCGATCGCGTTCCAGAGCGCCGACGTGCTGGGCGCGATGGAAAAGGACGCCGGCATCACGCTGACGGAATTGCGCGTGGACGGCGGCGCCGCGGCCAACAACCTGCTGATGCAGTTCCAGGCCGACCTCCTGGGCGTGCCGGTCGTGCGTCCGCAGGTGCTCGAGACGACGGCGCTCGGCGCCGGCTATCTGGCGGGCCTTGCCGTCGGGTACTGGGAAAGCAGCGACGACATCGGCCGCAACTGGCGCGTCGACCGCCGTTTCGAGCCGGCGATGCCACGGGAACGCGCAGCCGAGCTGCGCGGCCAATGGGAGAAGGCGATCGGGCGGACGAAGGATTGGGCGTGACCATCGCGTCAGAGTCGATGCAGAGGCTCATCGCGGACGGCAACGCGCTCGAGGACAGGGGCGATTGCGAGGGCGCGCAACGGCACTATGAGGAGGCGGTACTGATCGCGCCGGCAAGTCCGCGCCCGTGGCTCAATCTGGGCAACGTGCTGCAGCGTCAGGGGCGCCCGCAGGCCGCGCTCGTGGCGACCGAAAAAGCCATCGCGCTGGCGCCCGATTTCGCACCGGCGCACTTCAACCTGGGCAATCTGCACGCGGCCGCTGAACATTCCGCGGCGGCCGAACTCGCCTACCGGAGAGCGCTGCAGCTCGCACCCGCGTTCACCGATGCGGCCGTCGCACTCGCTGGCATCCTGGAAACGTCGGGGCGTTCCCGCGATGCCGAAATCGTGTTGCGCGAGGCGACCGCGGCGGACCCGATGCGCAGCGGCCCAATGTACAACCTGGCGCTGCTGCTGATGGCCCGGAACGCGTTCGACGAAGCAGAGGTGATGCTGCTGCGTGCGTTCCAGACCGAGCCTTCGTTCATGCGCACCTGCGTAGCCTTGGGCTCGCTATGCCTTCGCCTCGGACGCGCGGGGGAGGCCGAAACGTGGTTGCGGCGCGTGACACCGGAAGACCCGAGTTTCGCCGAGGCGGCATGCGCTCTGCTCTTCTCGCTCAATGCCCGCGACGATCTGGACCCGCGCCATGTCTACACGGTTCACCGCGAAATTGCGCAACGTCTGGCAACGGGCATCCGTCCCGCGCAGGAATTGCTCCATCGCGCCCGTCCCCACGAGCGCCTCCGCATCGGTTACCTGTCGCCGGACTTCCGCCAGCATGCCGTCGCGTTGTTCGTCGCACCGGTCCTGCGCCACCACGACCGCCAGTTGTTCGACATCTACTGCTACTACTGCCACGAGGGGGAGGACAGCGTCACCCGCGAACTAAAGGGCCTGGCGGATCACTGGCGTCCGATCGCCGGACTGGACGACGAAACGGCCGCACAACTCATCCGCGACGACGAGATCGACGTGCTGATCGATCTCGCCGGATACACCGATCGTTCGCGCGTCCTGCTGATGGTTCGCCGCTGCGCCGCGGTACAGGCCACGTGGCTCGGCTACCTCCACTCGACTGGACTCGAAGGTGTCGACTACCGGATCTGTGATAACCATACGGATCCTCCTGGCTTGACGGATCACCTGAATTCCGAGCGACGCATCCGGATGCCGGCGAGCCAATGGTGCTACGAGCCGCTGCACCAGGCAGAGGCGCCGCTTGAAATCAAGGAGTCGACCGCGCAAGTCGTATTCGGGTCGTTCAACCAGTTCTGGAAAATCAGTCGCTCCTGTCTTGAACTCTGGCTCGAAATACTGCGCCGGGTACCGGCCGCGACATTGCGTGTGGCAGACGTGCCGTCGGGCAGAACGGCTGATGATCTGCTGGAGCGCATGACCCGCGCCGGTGTGTCCGCCGACAGGGTCGCGTTGAGTTCCCGCGTGGGCATACAGGCGTATTTCGCCGCCATTGCGGGCGTTGACGTGGCGCTCGACACCACTCCCTACAACGGTGCCACCACCTCTCTGGACACGCTGTGGATGGGGGTGCCGTTCATCGCACTCACCGGCGACCGGCCGGCCGCGCGCAGCGGGACGAGCATCCTGCGTACGCTCGGCATGCTGGAGATGATCGCGGCGACACCGGAGGAATACGTCACGCTGAACGTCCGCCTGGCCAACGACGGCGTGTGGCGCAGCGCGCTGCAGGCGACGCTGCGCCAGCGGCTGGCGCAATCGCCGCTAATGGACAGCGTCACGTTTACACGAGCGCTCGAAGCGAG
>JBDTNR010000483.1:0-3065 GCA_039933655.1 Betaproteobacteria bacterium
CCCCTATCCCGAAAAGTTATTGCTCTGACCCCTATCAGGCTCTGACCCCAATCCGACGCGCTTACGGCTTCATCTCGAACGGATAGATGACCTTCCAGTCCTTTTTCATGTCGATCAGCGTCCAGCCGAGCCGCGGCGCCTGGTCGAGTCCGACGTTCAGCCGGCCGACGGTCGTGTTGCGGTCGTACGCGTATTCGCGGACGGCATCGGTGTGCCAGACGAACGCGGCGAAGCGGCGGCGTTGCTTGCTCTGTGGACTGTTGGTCGTGGTCTCGAGCATCGCCAGGTCGCCGTCCGAGTTGCCGAACGCCGCGATCGGCACGCGACCGATGGCGTGATCGATGCCGACCGCCTTGCCGGGCCCGTCGTCGAGCAGCATCACGCGCGGTTCGCCGACGGTCGTGGCAACGTTGTTGGTGAACGCATACTTCGCCTCGAAAGACGTACCGACGACCTGCTCGGGCGGGATGCCGTACGCTTTTTCCGCAAAGCTGCGGATGAAGCCGAGCGTGCCGCCGGAGACGATGTACGTCTTGTAGCCGTTGGCGCGGAAGTAGGCGAGCACTTCCAGCATCGGCTGGTAGACGAGTTCGGTGTAGCGCCGGTTGAAGCGTGGATGTTTCGTCACCGCCAGCCAATCCGCCGCGGTGCGCTCGAACTGCTCGCGCGTCAGCCCGGCGTGCGTCGCCGCGATCAGCTTGAAGAAGTCGGCCTCCGACAGCTTCGCCATTCCGGCGCGGTCGCCATCGATGACTGTCCTGAACGGCTCTTCCGTCCTCCACGCCGGATTCTGCGCGGACAGCGCGATGATCCGGTCGCGCGTGAACAGCACCTCGACGTACATCGGATGCTCGGTCCATAGCGTGCCGTCGTTATCGAACGTGGCGATGCGCTCGGCCGGCGGCACGAAGTCTGGCGCGCCCGCGCGCGTCGTGTCGTCGATCAGCTTCATGATTGCGGCCTTGGTCGGGCCCGCGTTCCACGACGGCAATGGGTCGGTCGCCGGCAGCCCCGCGCAGCCAGCGAGCACGAAGGCGACGACGACGAGTACCGTCCACGAGGCATTGACGGCGCGGTTCCAGCGGTGAAACGCCCGGCTGATCCTGTCCATCTCGTCCCCTTTTTTCCTGATTGCGCGCCGCCAGTCTACTGATTGGGGCCCGCATAGCAATTCGCACCACGCTCGGTCGGTTCGCGCGTCCCGCGCGGGTCCGGCCGGGAATCGCAGCGCCGACCCCAACTACACGCGCCGCCGGTCCCGCCGCCGCGGCGACTGGATCGAACGGCGGCCGCGACCGTAAGATCCGGAACGGACGCTGCGCTGCCGGCGGCGCCGCAGCCATGCCGGGTGCCGTCCGGCGCCGGCGGCCCCCAGCCTCTTCATCCTGCGCGAGAATGCCAACACCATGAAATGCGCGAAATGCAGCAACACCCTCGATGCCGATGCGCTGTTCTGCGGCCAGTGCGGCGCGGTGGTCGGCGCGTCCTACGTGAAGCCCGAACACAGCGCGAACTTCCCGCAGATGCCGTCGCACACGCCTGCGCTGGCCGCCGCCGCGCCCGCGGTGACGGGCTTGGTCGACCGCGTCAAGGCGATCCTGCTGCGGCCGCGCAGCGAATGGCCGACGATCGCGGCCGAGCCGACGACGGCCGCCGAGATCTACCTCAACTATGTCGCGCCACTGGCGGCGATCGGCGCGATCGCGCTCTTTGTCGGCCAGGTCGCCTTCGGGACGGCGGTGCCGCTGCTCGGCACGATTCGCGCCGGCATCGCCGAAGGGCTCGTGGCGGCCGGAACGATGTTCGTGCTGTCGCTCGCCAGCGTGTTGGTGCTGACCCACCTGGTCGACGCCATGGCCGTCAAGTTCGGCGGCCAGCGCGACACGCTGCGCGCGCTCAAGGTCACCGCGTACAGTTACACGCCCGCGTGGCTCGCCGGCGCGCTGCACATCGTGCCACCCCTCGCCGGGCTGTCGCTGTTCGCAAGCCTCTATGGCGTCTACCTGCTGTTCGCGGGACTCCCGCTGCTGATGCGCTGCCCCAAGCCACAGGCGGTGGGCTACGCGCTGTCGGTCGTTGCGGCGGCGATCGTGCTGTTCGCCGTGCTCGGCGCGCTGACCAATTGCGTGGCTGGGTTCGGACCGATCGGGTAACAGCGCTTAGGGGTCAGAGCCCTAATTTTCCGCGAGTAGTTACAGCCGGTAGCGGACTTCGGCGAATCGGCGTGGTTCGACGACTCGTGGCGCGCTCGATCGCCTGTTTAAACGCTGTGTCGCCGAACGCCATCTCCCGCAGCGTAGCCTCGCGCAGTTCGGCGGCCTCGGCGGCGGAGATGCCAAGGTCACACCACTTCGCGTAAGCAAGACCCGGCACAGCGCCGAGCTGTGCCAACGACGGGTGCGGAACGATCCATGTCGCCCGTCGCAATCCGGCAAGCTCGGCATAACTGCTCCAGCAATAGTCTGCCGGATGCACCACCAGTCCAGCGCGGACCGGATTGAGGTCGATGTAACGGCAGGCGGCGAGCGCGTGCCCATCCCGTTCAACTATGCAGGCCTTGTAGCGCCCTTCCCATAGCGTGCCCGTTCGCTCGCGGGTGTGGTTGACATGCCACACGTAACGAGCACCGACGGACTGCATCATTCTCGAGACCGCGCCCACGACTTGGGGCGTGACCAGCAGATGGACATGGTTGGTCATGAGCACGTAGGCGTGGACCAGGACGCCGTAGCGCGCGGCGGCCTCTCGAAGTGCGCGCAGGTACACAACACGGTCCCGTTCCTCGAAAAAGCACGCACCGCGATCGTTGCCGCGCTGTACGACATGCATTGTCACGTCGGTGACGGGAAAGCGCGGCAAGCGGGCCATGGTGGGCCCACGGTAGCGCCAGTGTTGTGGGAACGTCGATCCGTCTATCGGCCTAGTTTGGGGCCGGAAATCAGGGCTCCGCGATCGGGGTCAGAGCTGTAATTGTCGGGGACACGACAAAGTCCAATCGATTTGGCAACAAGACAATTACAGCTCTGACCCCGATCGCCATTACAGCTCTGACCCCGAAGCTGGGC
>JBDTNR010000484.1:0-3043 GCA_039933655.1 Betaproteobacteria bacterium
GCGACGCGCTCGACCTGAAGCGGATGATGATGCTGGTCGTCATCGCCGCGCTGCCGTGCGTGGCGATGGCGATGTACAACACCGGACTGCAGGCGAATCTCGCGCTCGATCCGTCGAAGCTGGCGTCGCTCGACGGCTGGCGGCACGACGTTCTGGGTATGCTGGGCATTGGCTACTCGCCGGCCAGCATCATCGACTGCACCGTGCATGGCGCGCTGTACTTCCTGCCGCTGTATGCGGTGACGATGGTGGTCGGGCTGTCGTGGGAAGTGCTGTTCGCGATCGTTCGCCGCGTCGAGGTCAACGAGGGCTTCTTCGTCACCGGCATCCTGTTTCCGCTGATCCTGCCGCCGACGACGCCGCTGTGGCAGGCGGCGCTCGGCATCAGCTTCGGTGTGGTGCTGGCGAAAGAGGTGTTCGGCGGAACCGGGATGAACTTCGTCAATCCGGCGCTGGCGGCGCGGGCGTTCGTGTTCTTCGCCTATCCGGCGCAGATGTCCGGCGACACCGTGTGGACCGCGGTCGACCGTGCGAACGCGGTCGACGGGTACAGCGGAGCGACGCTGCTTGCGCAGTTGCGGCAGGCGACCGAGCCATTCGCGAATTTCCAGTGGTCCTGGTGGAATGCGTTCGCAGGGCTGGAGCCGGGCTCGATGGGCGAAACCTCGGCACTCGCCTGCCTCCTCGGCGCCGCGCTGCTGCTCGTCACCGGCATCGGCTCGTGGCGGACGATGGCGGCGGTGACGTTGGGCACGATCGTGATGGCGACGACGTTCAACCTGATCGGCTCGGCGACGAACCCGTACTTCGGTGTGCCGTTCTGGTGGCACATGGTGCTGGGCGGCTGGGCGTTCGGCATGGTATTCATGGCGACCGACCCGGTGACGTCGCCGTTCACCGAGCGCGGCAAGTGGATCTACGGCGTCATGATAGGTGCGCTGGTGGTGCTGATCCGCACGGTGAATCCGGCGTATCCGGAATCCATGATGCTGGTGATCCTGTTCATGAACGTGCTGGCGCCGCTCATCGACTATCCGCTGGTGCGGGCGAACGTCAACCGCAGGATGCGCCGCCGTGGCTGACACCACCTCGACGCGCTACACGATCGTGTTCGCGGCGATCGTGTGCATCGTGTGCGCGGTCGTCGTCGCCTCGTCCGCGGTCGGACTGCGCTCGCGCCAGGAAACCAATGCGCTGGTGTTCCGGCAGCAGAACGTGCTGCTCGCCGCCGGCCTCGTGAAGTCGGACGAAGCGCTGTCGAATCGCGAATTGCAGGCGATCTTCGACCGCCGCATCGTCGTGCGACTGGTCGACCTTGCGACCGGCGACTACGCCGAGGGCGGCGCGATCGACCCGCGAACCTACGACCAGCGCCGCGCGCGCAACGACCCCGCGCTGTCGCGCGCGGCGCCGCCCAACGCCGCCAAGATCGCCCGGCTGCCGACGTATGGCGCTGTCTACGGAGTGCGCGACGAGGCGAGAGAGGGGGTCGAGCAGCTGGTCGTGCTGCCGATCGAGGGCATCGGCATGTGGGGTACGCTGTACGGCTTTCTCGCGATCGACCGGGATGGCCGAACGATTCGCGGCCTCACGTTCTACGACCAGAAGGAGACGCCGGGGCTGGGTGGCGAGATTTCCAATCCGCAGTGGCAGGCGCTATGGGTCGGCCGCAAGGCGTTCGACGCGAACTGGGAGCCGAAGCTCACGGTGATCAAGGGCAACGCCGGGACGCCCGAGCAGGATCCGCACCGCGTCGATGCGATCTCCGGCGCCACGATCACCAGCAACAGCGTGTCGCGCCTGGTCGGCTTCTGGCTCGGCAGCGACGGATACGGCAGGTTTCTGCAGCGGTACCGCGAAGGGAGCAAGGGATGACCGTACTCGATACGCTGTGGAGCCCGATGGCGCGCAGGACACTGTTCACGCCGCTGCTCGTGAACAACCCGATCGCCGTGCAGGTGCTCGGGATCTGCTCGGCGCTGGCGGTCACCACGCGGATGGACAAGGCGATCGTCATGGGGGTAGGCGTGACGCTGGTGGCCGCGCTCGCGAACCTCGCGGTGAGCCTCGTGCGCAACTACACGCCGAACTCCATCCGCATCATCGTGCAGCTCGCCATCATCGCGTCACTGGTCATCGTCGTCGACCAGTTCCTCAAGGCCTACCTGTACGAGCTGTCGCTCGAGTTGTCGGTCTTCGTCGGCCTCATCATCACCAACTGCATCGTGATGGGCCGCGCGGAGGGCTACGCGATGCAGAACCCGCCGTGGCCCTCGTTTCTCGACGGCATCGGCAACGGGCTGGGCTACGCGCTGGTGCTGCTGGCCGTGGCGTTCGTCCGCGAACTCGTCGGCGCCGGCAAGGTGCTGGGCTTTACCGTGCTGCCGATGGTGCAGGATGGTGGCTGGTACATGCCGAACGGTTTGATGCTGCTGGCGCCGTCGGCACTGTTCATTGTCGCGCTGCTGATCTGGGCGCTGCGCACGGCGATGCCCGAGCTGCAGGAAAAGGACTAACTGTATGTTGAAATTCGCTTGCTGCCGGCACGCCGCTCGTTTTTTCGTGGCCTTTTCAAAGCGGCGGCGCGCGGCCGCCCGAAGTCGCCGCTCATATCTTGCATTGCTCGTCCTCGTTGAAAAACGCGGGGAAGCTGTCCTCCCGCGTTTTTCAACGAACTGCTAGAGGGCGCACGATGGAGCATTACGCCAACCTGTTCGTGCGCGCCGTGTTCCTGGAGAACATGGCGCTCGCCTTCTTCCTCGGCATGTGCTCGTTCCTCGCGTGCTCGAAGAAGGTGGAGACCGCGTTGGGTCTGGGGATCGCCGTAGTGTTTGTGCAGGTGCTGACGGTGCCGCTCAACAACCTGATCCTCCGCTACCTGCTCGCGGAGGGCGCGCTGGCCTGGATCTCGCCATCGCTCAAGGGGGTCGACCTGACGTTCCTCGCGTTCATCCTGTTCATCAGCATGATCGCCGCCGCGGTGCAGGTGGTCGAGATGGCGGTGGAGCGCTTCGCACCCGCGCTGTACACGACGCTCGGCGTG
>JBDTNR010000485.1:0-3042 GCA_039933655.1 Betaproteobacteria bacterium
TCCCGACGGCAGCCGGGGACATGGCGCAGACGCCCGAAGCACTGACGCGGCAAGGAATGGCCGCTCATCAGGCCGGCGACCTCGACGGCGCCGAACGCCACTACCGGGCCGTACTTGCGAGTTCGCCCGCGTTTCCGGCGGCGCTCCACTACCTCGGCGTGGTCCTCTATCAGCGCAGCCGGATGGACGAGGCGCTGCCGCTGCTCGACCGTGCCGCCACCCTGCAGCCCCACGAGCCCGAATTTCACAACAACCGCGGGCTGGCGCTGGCCGCCGCCGGGCGCGACCGCGAAGCAGTCGCCGCGTATCGGCGGGCGTTGGCGTTGAAGCCGGACCACGCGGGCGCCTTCTGCAACCTGGGGCTCGCGCTGCAGGCGACCGGCGACGTCGAGGGCGCAATCGCGACCTACCGCCAAGGACTCCTGCTGGCGCCCGAGTTTCCGCAACTCCACTGGAACCTCGCGCTGGCACTCCTGCTGCGCGGGGACATGGGCGAAGGCTGGCGCGAATACGAGTGGCGCTTGAGAACGCCCGAACTCGCGCCCTTCCTCCACCGCTACGCAGGCGCGCGCTGGACAGGCGACGATCCCGCCGAGCGCACGATCCTCCTCACCGCCGAGCAAGGGCTGGGCGACGCATTGCAGAACCTGCGCTTCGCTTCCGTCGTCGCCGCGCGTGGCGCGCGCGTCGTCGTCGCGGTGCCGGACGCACTGAGGAATCTGGCGGCCACGGTGCCCGGTGTCGCCAGCGCGCACGCGCTCGAGGCCGCGTTGCCGCACTACGACGCGCAGCTGTCGCTGATGTCGCTCCCCGGCGCGCTGCGCATCGCGCTTGCCGACCTCGATGTTCCCGTTCCCTACATGCGCGCGGATCCGGCGCGGCTGGCGAATGCCCGCCAACAGGTTGCGCAGGCCGCAGGCAATGCGCTGAAGGTGGGCGTCGCGTGGGCAGGCGCGCCGGGCAACTCGCTGAACGCGAAACGCAGCGTGCCGCTTGCCGCGTTCGCGCCACTGCTCGACCTCCCGGACGTATGCTGGTTTTCGTTGAAGCGGGAAGGCGAAGCGATCACGCCCGCAGACGCGACCTGCGCGAAGCGCCTTGTGGAACTCGACCTGCGCAACGATTTCGACGGCCTCGCCGCGCTGGTGGATTCGCTCGACGTCGTGATCAGCGTCGACACCAGCCTCGCGCATCTGGCGGGCGCGCTCGGCAAGCCGGTGTGGGTGCTGCTCGCGAAGCTACCCGACTGGCGGTGGTTCCTCGATCGCGCCGACAGCCCCTGGTATCCATCGGCACGCCTGTATCGCCAGCAAGTCGCCGGCGACTGGTCAGCACCGCTGCGCGACATCGGCGCCGCGCTTTCCACGCTGACGAACGATCGTTAGCCGCTCAGGAATTTCGCGAAGGCGGCCACCGGCGCCGCATCGTCGAAGACCTTTCCCCGCGCATCCCGGATCCTCGTCACCAGCATGTTGCGCCACACGCGATCCGCCGTGAGCTTCGCGGCGATGCGCACGTAGTCGTCGGCATCGCGCGCGACGAGCTCGTCGATGCCCATCAACGTCAGCATGCCCATGCTCTGCCGCCCACGCATGAAGCGCCCGGGCAGCGCCACGATCGGCAGGCCGCACGCGAGCGCGTCGAGACTCGTATTGCCTCCGGACCAGTGCAGCGTGTCCAGCATGACGTCGCAGACCGAACAGATGCGAAGGAAGTCGTCGTGCGCACATTGCGGCAGCAGTCGCAATCGTGACGCGTCGATGCCGGCGGCGGCCAGACGCTCGCGGAACCGTTGCGTCAGGCCCGCGTCGCGGCCCTCGAAGGCGACCAGCAGCGCGCGGGGCGCGGCATCGAGCACGCGCGCGAACAACGCGTCATTGTCCGGATGGATCTTGAACAGCGATTGCGGACACAACAGGAGTGGCGCATCGACTGGAAGGCCGCAACGCTCGCGCGTGGCGTCGTCCGGCACCGCGGGCGCACGGTAGCACGTGCCGATGCCGGGCAGCGTCACCAGCCGCTCGGTGTAGTGGCTCCCCGCGTCGGGCGGCTCCATCACGGCGCTGGAAAGATACACGTCGATCGTCGGGTGGCCGGTGGTGACCGGATGGCCCCAGGCCGCGCACTGCAAAGGCGCGAGCCGCAGCGCGGCCAGCGCGAACGGCACGGCGCCCATGCCAAGCTCCGGATAGACGAGCACGTCCAGCGCATCGGCACGAATGCGCGGGGCGAGTTGCGACGGCCTCCACCACGGGCAATGCCGGAACTGGTCGGCACGGGCGGCGATGCGCTGCGCCAGCGCATCGACACCGGGAAGCAGGTGGTATGCGAACACCTCGAAGCCGTCGCGCGGCAGATCGGTGATCCAGTGCTCGAAGTACCGGCCTGCGGTGCCGTCGCGAAAGAACGTCGACACGAAGCCCACCTTGACGCGCGATCCCGCATGCACGCGGGATGGCATTGGGCGCAGGTATTCGGGAGCGCCGGCCGCGATGAGCCCGTGGACCGTTTCGGCGTACCGCGCCTGCAACGGCTGGTCGTCGCCGCCCTGGTAGGCAAGCAGGAAATTGCTCCAGCGCAGCTCGTCGAGCAATCGATCTCCGGAGAGACTCGCCGCCCGCCGCGGCGCTTCGCGCGCGACGTGGTCCAGTCCGTCCGCGAACGCCGCGCGCGCGGCCGCCACCGCCGCGGAATCCGGCGCCACCATGGGCAGCGTCAGTGCGCGCCCGAACAGCGCACGCAGCATGCGCGGGTCGCGCGCCTCGCCTTGTGCATATGCGGCACGGGCGCCGGCGAGATCGTCCTGCTCGGCCAATGTTCCGGCAAGCTGGAGGACGGCGGTGGCGTCGCGCGAATCGCGCTCGGCGGCACGCGCGAAGAGCTGCGCGGCAGCGCCAAGGTCGCTGCGATCGCGCAGAAGCCCGGCGAGCGTGAGCTGCGCGCTGCGCTGATTGACGTCGAGCGCCAGCGCCCGGCGCAGCGCGCGTTCCGCGCCGTCGTCGTCGCCGACATCCCGCTTGAGCGCACCCAGGTTCGCCCATG
>JBDTNR010000486.1:0-3014 GCA_039933655.1 Betaproteobacteria bacterium
TACGGAGACGGATACGGGCGCGCCATCGGCGGCGTGCGGGAGCGCCATGTAGTCGTGGGTGCGCATCTCGGTCAGCCGGCTCACCGTGCGCGGAAAATCCTGCACGTTCGGGCCGGCCACGTAGAGTGCCTTCGCCGGGGCGGCGGCGGACGCGATGAGCTTGACCTTGTGGTCGTACAGGATGTCGACGAGCCACGTGAAGCGGCGCGCGACGTCGCCCTGCGCGGCGGACATCACCGGGATGTCGGAAAGGAAGACGACGGCAAAGCGCTGCGCGAGCTCGAGATAGTCGCGCTGCGACCGCGGCCCGTCGCACAGGGCCGCGAAGTCGAACCAGACCGCGCTGCCGGCCACCCGTCGCGCCGTCAGCGTGCGGCCTTCGATGACGAGCTTCGGCGCTTCGTCGGACCCGGTGCGCATCGCGTCGAACGCCGCATCGAGCGCGGCGTCGGCCCGGAAACCATGCGGCACGTGGAACGCGTCGACATGCTCGAGCGTGCGCAGCCGGTAGTCGATGCCGCCGTCGACTTCGACGACATCGAGCCAGTGCTCGAGCAGCCTGATCGTCGCCAGGAAATTCTCGCGCTTGAGGCCGTTCGGGTACAGCCCGCGCGGCGGATAGTTGGACGTCATGACGAACACGACGCCGGCGGCGAAGAGCGCGGTGAGCAGGCGGCCGAGGATCATCGCGTCGGCGATGTCGGCGACGTGGAACTCGTCAAAACAGATGAGCCGGCAGCGACGGGCGATGCGCGCGGCCACCGTTGCCAGCGGATCGGCCTCCTGCTTGAGCGTGGCCAACTCGGCATGCACGTTGCGCATGAACGCGTGGAAATGCACGCGCGCCTTGCGCTTGATCGGCACCGTGGCGTAGAAGCTGTCCATCAGGAAGCTCTTGCCGCGGCCGACACCGCCCCACAGGTAGATGCCGCGGGGGACTTCAGGTGGCGCCAGCAGTCGCTTCAGCGTCGATTGCCGTGCGGTCCGGAACGCCGCGAGTTCGTTCGAGAGCAGCTGCAACCGATCGAGCGCCGCGACCTGTGCATGGTCGAGTGTCGCGCCACGCTGGGTGAGCAGCGGTTCGAGGTACTCGAAGAGCGCGCCTTCGCGGCGCGCGATCTGGCCCGGAGTACGGGCCAGGGTCATTGCATGGCCCCCACGCTTGCGGCTGGCGCCGCGGCGCTGCCCCCCGCGGCAGAGTGCAGTCGCGCGCCCTGGGTCGGCCCGGCGGCGCCCATGCGCGCGGCGGCGTACCCCAACGTCCGTCCGAATGCCGCAATTGCGACGTTGATTCCCGCCAAAACCCGCTTCCTCCAGTGGCTCATGCCGCGGACGCGCATGTCGCGCACCCTCTTTGCTGCCTATGCTAGAGGTTCAGCGTCCGGCCGTCCACCGCCAGCGCGGCCTCCTTGGTGGCTTCCGACAGCGACGGGTGCGCATGGCAGATGCGCGCCAGGTCCTCGCTGGAAGCGCCGAACTCCATCGCCACCACGCCTTCGGAAATCAATTCCGACGCCATCGGCCCGATGACGTGCATGCCGAGAATGCGATCGGTCTTGCGGTCGGCCAGGATCTTGACGAAGCCACTGGTGTCGCCCATCGCCCGGGCGCGGCCGTTGGCCGTGAACGGGAAGCTGCCGGCACGGTAGTCGACGCCTTCGGCTTTCAATTGTTGCTCGGTCTTGCCGACCCACGCGATTTCCGGCGCCGTGTAGATGACCCACGGCACCGTGTTGAAGTCGACGTGCCCATGCTGGCCCGCCATCCGCTCCGCGACCGCGACGCCCTCGTCCTCCGCCTTGTGCGCGAGCATCGGGCCGCGCACGACGTCACCGATCGCCCACACGTTGGGCAGGTTGGTCCGGCAATCCCCGTCGACGGCGACGAAGCCGCGGTCGTCGAGCGTCATGCCGACGGTCGCGGCGCCCAACCCTTCGGTGAACGGCAGCCGCCCGATCGACACGATCAGGTGATCGAACGTGATCTCGTCCGGCTTGCCGTCGCCGTCGGTGTAGGCCACGACCACGTTGTTCTTGCCGACCTTGACGTGCGTGATGGTCACCGACGTGTGGATCTTCAGGCCCTGCTTGCCGAAGAGCTTGAGCGCTTCCTTGGCGACCGCGGTGTCGACGACGGGGAGGAACGACGGCAGTGCTTCGAGGACCGTCACGTCGGCGCCGAGGCGCCGCCAGACGCTGCCCATTTCGAGACCGATGACGCCGGCGCCGACCACGCCGAGCTTCTTCGGCACGTTGGCAATGGCGAGAGCGCCCTCGTTGTCGAGCACGCGCACATTATCGATCGCGACACCGGGCAGCGCGCGCGGTTTCGATCCAGTGGCGACGATCACCCTCTGCGCGACGAGCAGGGCGGGTTTCGCTCCGGCGACGTTGATCCGATACGCATCGCCATCCTTGCCGGCGAAAGAGCCGAACCCGTGGAAGAAAGTCACCTTGTTCTTCTTGAACAGGTAAAGGATGCCGTCGTTGTTCTGGGCAACGACGCGATCCTTGCGCGCGAGCATCTTGCCGACGTCGATCGTCAATCCCGCGATGCCGATGCCATGATCGCCGAACGAATGACCCGCATGCTCGAAATTTTCCGACGATTGCAGGAGCGCCTTCGACGGGATGCAGCCGACGTTGGTGCACGTGCCACCCAGTGCCGGCTTGCCGTCCTTGCGCGACCAGTCGTCGATGCATGCGGTGCGAAAGCCCAGCTGCGCGGCGCGGATCGCGGCAATGTAGCCGCCGGGTCCGCCGCCGATCACGACAACATCAAACTGTTCTGCCATGACGAAGTAGATCTTTCACGAAGTGGCGACGCGACGCCGGGGACAATCGCGGAGGGGTTTCCTCCGCGCCTCTGCGTCTCGTGGTGAGATTGGGTTCAGATGTCCAGCAGCAGCCGCGCCGGATCCTCCAGCGCTTCCTTGATCGCGACGAGCGAGAGCACCGCTTCGCGGCCGTCGATGATCCGGTGGTCGTACGACTGCGCGAGGTAATTCATCGGCC
>JBDTNR010000487.1:0-3009 GCA_039933655.1 Betaproteobacteria bacterium
CAGCATGTGGATGGGCAACGGCCAGTACCAGCATGCGCTGGGCGAACTGTTCGGCCTCTCCGGTACCCCGGTGGGCGACGCCCACGTCAGTGGGACGAGCCCGACTGCGCTCGGCGCCAACCGCTTCTAGGCAAATCGCCGCAACGCCGCGAATCCGGCGCGAGCGCCCGTCGGCGGGCAACGCGCCCAAAGCGCGCGCCGGTGCGGGATAACGGTCTCCGGAATGGTCCGCCGTGCGCGGACTCGCGGCCGTCAACGCGAAAACTCGCGTTGACGGCCGCGCCGCGCGCGCCCAAAGTAGCGACCGCGCGTCCGTTGCCGCCTGCCGATCGCAGGTCTCTTCAAAAGCCCCGCGAGGATCGCCGATGATTCGCCAGAGCGCGTGCCTCGCGCTTTGCCTGACGTTGTGTCCGATGGCCGCCGTCGCCGCCGCCGAGATCGGCACGGTCACGCTGGGCGCGGCGGGCACTCGGCTGCTGCGCGGCGCGACGTGGTACAAGCTCGCGCCGGGCACGCCGGTGGAAGAGGGCGACATCGTCGCGAGCAGCGACGGCACGCAGGTGCAGATCGAACTCGCCGCCGGATCGATCCTGGCCGTGGCCGGCGCCGGAGCCCTGTACCTGTCGCCGTCGGCCAAGGGTGCCCCGCTCGCCGTCACGCTGCCGGCCGGCTGGCTCAAGCTCGCGGCCAAGGCGCCGGGCGCGCGCGTGCGCACCGGGCCGTTCGACGCGACGATGACGGAAGGTGCGCTGGTCGCGCACGCGCAGCCAGGCTCGGCCGAAGTGTTCGTCGAGGCAGGCAGCGCGCGGCTCGTCGAACTGACGCCGGCGGGGGTTCCCGAGGCGACGGCGCGCGATGCCAAGCGCGGCGAGTACTGGGCGAGGCCGCCATCGGGCAAGTTCACGACGGTGCCGCGCGCGCCGAAGGCCTTTGTCGACGCCATGCCTCGCCACTTCACCGACTCGCTGCCGGCGCTCGCAGGTAGGATCAAGTCGAAGCCGGCGCTGGTGGTCGATCACGAGATCACGTTCGCCGAGGCGGAGCCCTGGCTCGCCGGCCGCGACCGCGCGGTGTTCGAGCGGCGCTTCGCCGTCCGCCTGCGCGATCCGGCGTTCCGCAAGGCTGCCGAACCGAGTCTCGCGCGCTATCCTTCGTGGGACCGCCAGCTGCATCCGGAAAAATACCTGCCGAAGCCGCCGCCGGCGCGCTGAAAGTCCGACGGTCGCCAAGAGGACACCGCATGAAACTGATCTGGAAATTCAACCTCGTGCTGCTCGGTATTTTCGTGCTGGGCTTTGTGATCGCGGGCTACATCTCGTACCGCGCGCTGCAGCAGAACGCGCGGGAGGAGATCCTGCAGAACGCGCGCCTGATGATGGAGTCGGCGTTGTCCGCGCGCACTTACACGACGTCGCAGGTCAAGCCGCTGCTCGACAACCAGATGAAGTACGTGTTCCTGCCGCAGTCGGTGCCTGCGTACGCGGCGACCGAGCAGTTCTCCGAGTTGCGCAAGAAGCACCCGGACTACACGTACAAGGAGGCCACGCTCAATCCGTCCAATCCGCGCAACCGTGCGTCCGACTGGGAGGCCGACGTCGTCAACATCTTCCGCAATGCTTCGGACCGGCCGGAAGTGGTCGGCGAGCGCGATACGCCGGGCGGCCGGTCGCTCTACCTCGCGCGGCCGATCCAGATCAAGAGCGGCACCTGCCTCGAATGCCACAGCACCGTCGACGTGGCGCCGAAGACAATGCTCGACTTGTACGGCAGCGCCAACGGCTTCGGCTGGAAGATGCAGGAGGTGATCGGCGCGCAGATCGTGTCGGTGCCCATGGCCGTGCCGATTGCCCGCGCCGACCGGACGTTTACCGCATTCATGGGTTCCCTGGCCGTCGTGTTTGCCGCGATCTTCGTCCTGCTCAACATCATGCTGTACACGATGGTCATCCGTCGCGTGACGAACCTGGCCGGCATCGCGGACCAGGTGAGCCTCGGCAACATGGACGCCGGCGAGTTCAAGTCGACGAGCCGGGACGAGATCGGCGTGCTGACCGGAGCGATGGGCCGGATGAAGGCGAGCCTCGTGCAGGCGATGAAGATGCTCGACAACTGATGCGCGGCGTTCGCTCCCCGCTCCGCCGCTGATGGCCGATCCCGAGCGGCTGGGCAAATACGAGATCCGCGGCGCCCTGGGCAAGGGCGCGATGGGCATCGTCTATCGCGGCTTCGACCCCAACATCGAGCGCGAAGTCGCGATCAAGACAATCCGCAAGGATTTGGTCGACCCCGATCTCGCCGCGCAGCACTTGGCGCGCTTCCGCAACGAGGCGAAGGCGGCGGGCCGGCTCCATCATCCGAACATCGTCGGCGTCTACGAGTACGGCGAAGACGAGACGGTCACCTTCATCGCGATGGAATTCGTCGACGGCACCGGCCTGCGCGAATACCTGAACCGCAAGACGAACTTCGACTTCGCGCAGCTCACGGAGCTGATGGCGCAGCTGCTCGACGCGCTGGCGTTCGCGCACGAACGCGGCATCGTCCATCGCGACGTCAAGCCGTCGAACCTGATCGTCACCGCGCAGGGACTGCTCAAGGTCGCGGACTTCGGCATCGCGCGCGTCGACACGTCGAGCCTCACGATGGCGGGCATGGTGATCGGCACGCCCTCGTACATGTCGCCCGAGCAGTGCCGCGGCCTCGAGGCCGACGCGCGGTCCGATCTCTTCAGCGCCGGCGTCGTGCTCTACGAATTGCTGACCGGAGAGAAGCCGTTTCGCGGCACGATGGAGGCGGTCGCCTACAAGATCTGCCACGAGGATCCGCCGCCGCCGTCGAAGCTGTCGATGCTCAGGCTGCCGGCAGCCGTCGATCGCCTCGTCGCCAAGGCGCTCGCCAAGGCGGCGGCCGACCGCTTCCAGACCGCGCGCGCGTTCGGCGACGCGCTGCGCGACGTGGCGAAACTGTCGGTCGAGGTGGACAACGGGCTGGGCACGACGATGGTCAGCA
>JBDTNR010000488.1:0-2988 GCA_039933655.1 Betaproteobacteria bacterium
AGGCATGGCTAAGCTCCCGGGCCCCTGCTGGGGCCGCCGATGGAAAGGCGCGACATTATGCGACGGCCGCGAAGGCCGCGCCAACGTCCAACGACATTATCGGTCGCGCCCCGGCCCGGCGATGGCTATCAGCGTGCCGCCCGCGGCGGCAGCAGGAAATCCCGCGGCGACGACACGAGGTGCGACAGCGCGGCGCGCACCAGACGCCGCCGCGATACGGCGCCGCGACCGGTCGAGCGGATCGCCACCCACATCGCCAGCGCGAACGACACGGTGAGGTTCATGAAGCCGATGACGACGACGCCCGCGACCGCCGCCCAGAACGCCGGTTCGGCGAATATGGTCGCACCGTGCGCCCAGGACGCCAGCGCGAGTTGTCCGGTCGACAGCGTCACGTGCCGGACTTCGAGCGGCACGCCGAAGAACAGCGCGATGATCGGCACCATGCCGAGGAGGACGCCGAGCGAGACATTGCCGCCCAGAGCGGCGACGTTGTTCTCCAGCAGCTCGCCCACTCGCGGCGCACGCTCCTTGCCCAGCCAGCGCGTCAGCAGGCGGCTTCGCCCGATCGCCTCCGGCAACCGTCGATACGCCGCCCAGTTCTCGAACCACCCCGCGAACAGCGCCGACAGCCACAACAGCACGCCGGTGAATGCCGCGAAGAGAGGCGTGGCACCGACGACCGAAAGTCCTTCGACGTATTTCAGCGCATGTTCGCGGTCGGGCAGGTGGCCGAAGCCGCCGGCCAGCAGCAGCGCCTGCAACAGGAGCGCCGCCGGAACCACGAGCAGCAGGTTGCCGGCGATCGCCGCCACTTGCGAGCGGACGAGGTTCGCGACCTCGGCGACGAACGCGTGCATTCGCCCCCGCTCGCCCGCGCCCCGCAAGTGATCGGCCATCGTCGCGGCGGTCATCGCCGGCTGCTTCGTCGCCAGCGTACCGTGCAGCAGGTGGATCAGCACGAACGACAGCGCGTAGTTGAGCGACGCAACCAGCCCTTCGATGAACGGCGGCAGGCCATGCCCCGTGGTCGCCAGCTTGATCGTCACGGTAAGGCCGGTGAGCGCGCCGCCGATGGCCGCCGACGCCAGCATCGCGCGGTACTCGCCACCGTCGCGCGTGATGTAGTGCTCGCCGGTCTTGCGCGCCGATTCGACGATGCGCCGCGCCATCAGCACCGAATTTTCGGCCAGCAGTGCGCGGATGCTCGTCTGCGCGGCGTTGGCGCGGATCAGCGTTGCCACGAAGCGCGCGACCGCCGCGGGATCGGGACCCGGTCCCGCGCGGAACTCGACGAGCGCCGTCATCCGGGCGAGCGACAGCCGCGCGCGCTCGAGCTGGTAGACCAGGTCGATCGAGACGCCGTAGTTTTCGAGATGCTCGGTGACTTCGCGCAGCGCGCGCACGCACCGGGCGATATGACTCATGATGGCCGAGCGCGCCTCTTCCAACTCGGGGCTGCCGGGCTGCGCCTCGATGTACTCGCGCACCGCGATCGACAGCGTGGCGAACGGCGAATCGAGCGGCCGCTGCATTGCTGTCCGCCGGCGCACGCGCCGCGACATGCCGATCGCCTGCACGTGACTCGCGAGGATCATCAGCGCATCGGCCGCGTCGCGCAGCGGCCGCATCCTGAACTCGCCGCCGGCTTCGGCATCGGGCGGGAGCAGCAGGACCGCGATCGCGCGCAGCGTCGCCGGCGGCAGCGCCGCGACCCATTCGCCGTCGGCCTCGTCCGGGAACAGGCGGTGAAACAGCGCCGCGAGGTCGTTGGGCGCCGGCGGGGCCGGAAACAGCTTGCCCGATATCCGATCGGTGAGTTCCTGGAAGAAGGCGTGCGCGCACGAGCCCGCCCACTTCCGCGCCGCGATCCGGCTGCCGGTCGAGCGCCTGCAGCAGGAAGCGCAGGCGCGTCGCCGGCGTTGCCGCGCCCTCCCCCGTGCCACCGCCGCGCGAGCGCAGCCATGCGACGAGATGCTCGAGCCATTCCGCGCGCTCGGAAAGCGGCGCATCCGCGCGTGCGCCGGTCACCAGCCAGTCGATGCCGACCGTCGCCGGATTGTCGCGGGTCGCCATCGTCAACGCATCAGGCGCGCGGGACGCCGAAACCGCCGCCACCCGGCGTCTCGATGACGAACACGTCGCCGGCCTTCATGTCGACCTTGAATGTCGCGCCGAACTCCTCGCGCGTTCCGTCGCCGCGCTCCACCCAGTTGCGTCCTACTGCGCCGGGCAGGCCGCCGGCGACGCCAAACGGTGGCACCCGGCGGTGATTGGCGAGGATGACAGCCGTCATCGCCTCCAGGAACCGGATGCGCCGGCGCGAACCGTCGCCGCCGCGATGGAGCCCGCCGCCGCCGCTGCCGCGCCGGATGCCGAACGATTCGAGCCGCACCGGAAAGCGCCATTCGAGCACCTCGGGGTCGGTGAGGCGCGAGTTCGTCATGTGCGTCTGCACGGCGCTCGCGCCGTCGAAATCAGGCCCCGCGCCCGCGCCGCCGGCGATCGTTTCATAATACTGGTACTGGTCGTTGCCGAACGTGAAGTTGTTCATCGTCCCCTGCGACGCCGCCAGCACGCCCAGTGCGCCGTACAACGCGTCGGTCACCGTCTGCGAAGTCTCGACATTGCCGGCAACGACGGCAGCGGGATAACGTGGATTCAGCATCGAGCCCTCGGGGATGACTACGCGCAGCGGCTTCATGCAGCCGGCGTTCATCGGTATCTCGTCGTCGACGAGCGTACGGAACACATAGAGGACCGCGGCCTTGCACACGGCCGACGGCGCGTTGAAATTCGTCGGCTGCTCCCCGCTCGTGCCGGTGAAGTCGATCGTCGCCTCGCGTCGCACGCGGTCGATCGCGATCGACACCACGATGCGCGCGCCGCCATCCATCTCGTACTCGAAACGCCCGTCCTTCAGCACGTCGAGCACGCGGCGCACGGACTCCTCCGCGTTGTCCTGCACGTGCTGCATGTACGCGCGCA
>JBDTNR010000489.1:0-2978 GCA_039933655.1 Betaproteobacteria bacterium
CTTGCTGACCGCGTACGCAACGATATGCGGGCGGCCGATGTCGGAGGCCAGCGAGCAGATGTTGATGATCTTGCCGCTACGGCGCGCCTGCATGCCGGGCAGCACCGCGCGGATCAGCAGGAACGGGCCGTCGGCGTTCGTCGCCTGCAGCGAGCGCCAATCCTCGAGCGAATAGTCGGGCAGCGGCTTCCTGTTGTTGACGGCGGCGTTGTTGACGAGGATGTCGATGTCGCCCAGCGAACGCTGGATCTCGCCGATGCCCGCCGCCACGGCTTCCTCGTCGGCCACGTCGAACGCACTGACGCTGACCGCATGCCCCTTCATCGCCAGCTGTTCCATGGCCGCGTCTAGTTTGCCGCGGTCGCGGCCGTTCAGCACCACGCGCGCGCCCGCGGCCGCGAGGCCTTCGGCGATGGCGAGACCGAGACCCGAGCCACCGCCGGTGACGAGCGCCAGGCGCCCGGTGAGGTCGAACGGATGGCTGGACATCAGTGTCCCGTCCCGTGAATCGCCACGACAAGGGAGCGGACGTCGCCGTGAACCGTCGAGTGCTTGGCGGGACAGGACACTAGCGCAGCCCCAGCACATCCGGCATGTCGAACACGCCCGTGGTGCCCGCGTGGCGCTTCGCGGCGACGAACACGACGGCACGCAGCGCGCCTGCTGCAAACAGCTGCCGCGACGTCGCGCGATGCGCAATTTCGACGCGCTCACCCTCGCCTGCGAACACCACCATGTGCTCGCCGACGACATCGCCGCCGCGCAGCGATGCGAAGCCGATGGCACCGGGCTTGCGTTCGTCGGTGTTGCCTTCGCGCGAGTACACCGCGTGGTCGGCGAGCGACGTGCCGGCCCCGGCCGCCGCCGCTTCGCCGAGCTTGAGCGCCGTGCCCGACGGCGCATCCACCTTGTGGCGGTGATGCATTTCGAGAATTTCGATGTCGTACGCGGGCCCCAGCGCGCGCGCCGCCTGCTCGACCAGCGACAGCAGCACGTTGACGCCCACGCTCATGTTCGCCGCGAACACGACGGGAATGCGCTGCGCGCATTGCGCGAGAGCGGATTTCTGCGCGGTATCGAGACCGGTGGTCCCGACGACCGCCGCCACGCCGTGGCGCGCGCAGGCCGCGAGATGGATAAGGGTGCCGGCCGGACGCGTGAAGTCGATCAGCACGTCAGCGCGTGCGAGCGCGGCGTCGACGTCGGCCTCGACCCGGACGCCGGTCGCCTGTCCGCAGGGCTCGCCGGCGTCATGGCCGAGCGCGGCGCTGCCGGCAACGTCCAGCGCGGCTGCGAGCGTCAAGCCGGGTTCGCGGAGGACTGCCTCGATCAGCGCCCGCCCCATGCGCCCGCCGGCGCCGGCGATCGCCACGCGCACGGCGTCCATCGTCAGGGCGTCGGCGGGGCCGATGGATCGGTCACGCGCTTGAACATGTCGACGATCTTGCCGATGATCCCGCCGTCCTGCCCGTACGGGTCCTCGGGCAGCGAGCGGGTCGCCGCAACGCGGTTCAGATCCTGGGCCGACTGCGGCATTTCGTCGCCCTCCCAGCGCGCGAGCACATCGTCCTTGAAATAGACGGTGAACTGGCGATGCTCGCGCAAGCGGCCGGCGCTCCGGAACTCGTAGACGTAGTCCCACCGATTGTCGCGGAACGCGCTGGTGATGAGCGGCGTGCCGAGCGTGGTGCGCACCTGCGGCTTGGTCTGGCCGGTCTTCAGCTTCTCGATCATGTCCTGCGAGATGTAGTTGCCCTGGTTGATGTCGAGCTTGTACACGCCGAACTGCGTGATCAGCGGGATGAAGTTGTCGAAGGGCTGCGTCATCTGCGCACAGCCGGCCAGCGCGAACGCGGCCAGCGCCGCCAGCAGCGGAGTCGGTGACGGGCAACGGCGATGACGGCGATCGGCCACTCGGGTTTCCAGTTCAGGCGTCCGGCGCGCGCCGGACAGCCCAGGATGACAAGACAATAGGGTCAATGCGTTTCGCCGGCGGACGGCGACCTTCCGCGCTATTATAGCTTTTGCCCCGCATCCCATTTTAGTCCCATGACCTCGCCCCAGGATCTGAAGAGCGCAGGCCTCAAGGCCACGCTGCCGCGCCTCAGGATCATCAACCTCTTCGAGTCGTCGAAAATCCGGCACCTGACGGCCGAGGACGTCTACAAGATGTTGCTTGCCGACGGGCTCGACATCGGCCTCGCCACCGTCTACCGCGTGCTGACGCAGTTCGAGCAGGCGGGCCTCTTGGTGCGGCACCATTTCGAATCCGGCAAGGCGGTGTTCGAGCTGAACGCCGGCACGCACCACGATCATCTCGTCTGCCTGCAATGCGGCCGCGTCGAGGAATTCTACGACGCCGACATCGAGAAGCGGCAGATCAGGATCGCCCGCGAGCGCGGATTCGAGATCAGCGAGCATGCGCTCTACCTGTACGCGGACTGCACGAAGCCGCGGTGCCCGCATAAGAAAGATTCCAGTTAGAAGGGGTCGCAACGCTGACGCCGCGACCCCTTGGAAAAATCGACGACGCTGACAGCCTGCCGGCAGGCTGGTCGGGCAGAAATCGCGGGCGGAGCCCGACGATTTCTGGATCAAAAGCGAATGGGGGCGGTGGCCTGCCAGCGCCGGTGCCGAGGCCCGGCGAAACGTACGACACTCGTACTTCCCAATCTGGAGCAAATCGTCGGGCTCCGCCCGCGATTTGCCCCTGATCAGCCTCTCACAATGGCAGTCAGCGTCGTCGATTTTTCCAAGGGTGTGCGGCCGTCAGGCCTGCACACCCTTCAAATCTATCGCCTCTGACCCGGAAATGGTCGGGCTCCGCCCGCGATTTCTGCCTGACCAGATTGTCGTCAGGCGCTCAGCGTCGTCGATTTTTCCAAGGGTGTGCGGCCGTCAGGCCTGCACACCCTTCAAATTTATTGGTTCGTCGGCGGAATCTGTGGGTAGCTATTGATCGTGGCGTACGGTCTTGT
>JBDTNR010000490.1:0-2969 GCA_039933655.1 Betaproteobacteria bacterium
CGATTCGACGGTCCTGCGCAACATGGGCATGGCGCTCGGTTACTCGCTGCTCGGCTGGCTGTCGCTGCGGCAGGGCCTGGCCAAGCTGGAGGTCGATGCGGCGCGCATCGCGGCCGACCTCGACGCCAATTGGGAGGTGCTGGCGGAGCCCATCCAGACGGTGATGCGCCGTTACGGTGTGCCCAATCCGTACGAGCAGCTCAAATCGCTGACGCGCGGCAGGACGGGCATGACGCGCGAGTCACTGCACGCCTTCATCGATGGTCTCGCCGTGCCGCCGGAAGCGAAGGCGCGGTTGAAGGCCATGACGCCGGCCACGTACGTCGGCCTGGCGGCGGAACTCGCGCAGCGCGTCTGACGACTCCTCAAGCGGACTTGCGATCGTGCAGGTACGTCGCGAGCGCCGGTAGTAGCGACACGACGACGATCCCGACCACAATCAACGACAGGTTGTCCTTGACCCACGGGATATTGCCGAACAGGTAGCCCGCGTACACCAGCGACGCGATCCACAGCACGGCGCCGATAACGTTGAACGACAGGAAGCGACGGTAGGTCATGCCGGCCACGCCCGCCAGGAACGGCGCGAACGTGCGGATGATGGGAATGAAGCGGCCGATGATGATCGTGACGCCGCCGTACTTGTCGTAGAACGCCTGCGTCCGCCGCAGGTGCTCCTGCCGAAACCAGCGCGAGTCCTTCTTGTCGAAGACGCGCGGTCCGATGTAGTTGCCGATCGCGTAGTTGAGCGAGTCGCCGAGGATCGCCGCGACGATCAGCAGCATCACGAGCAGGTGAACGTTGAGTCCCGCGATCGCCACCACGGTGCCGGCAATGAACAGGATCGAGTCCCCGGGCAGGAACGGCATGACGACGAGGCCGGTCTCCGCGAAAATGATCGCGAACAGCAGCGCGTAGAGCCACGGACCGTACTGGACCGCGATCGTCGACAGCGTCTGGTCGAGCGAAAGCAGCGAGTAGAAGAGCGTCGTCAGCACGCGACGCTACGGCAGGATCTTGTCGCCTGCCGGGCCGCCTTTGCGTTCGGGCTTGACCAGGTCCTCGCGCGACACGCCCATCCACATTACGAGCGGCGCCATGACCAGCACCGACGAGTAGATGCCGAAGCAGATGCCGATCGTCAGCGCCAGCGCGAAATAGTGCAGCGTCTCGCCGCCGAAGAACAGGATCGACAGCACCATCATCAGCGTGCTTCCGTGCGTGATCATCGTCCGCGAGATGGTGCTGGTGATCGCATTGTCGATCACATGCGTCACGCTGGCCTTGCGCATCTTGCGGAAATTCTCGCGGATCCGGTCGGCGATGACGACCGATTCGTTGACCGAGTAGCCGAGCACCGCGAGGATCGCCGCCAGCACGGGAAGCGAGAATTCCCACTGGAACAGCGCGAAGAAGCCCAGGATGATGATGATGTCGTGCAGGTTGGCGACGATCGCCGCCACGGCGAAACGCCATTCGAAGCGTAGCGCCAGGTATCCGACGATGCCGAGCGACACCAGCAGCAGCGCCAGCGCGCCGTTCTCGTAGAGCTCCTTGCCCACCTGCGGGCCGACGAACTCGACGCGCTGCTGCGCCGCCGAAGGGTCGTCCGCCTTGAGCGCCCCCATCACGCGCTCGGACAGGGCGGCGCTGGACGCGCCTTCCTTGAGCGGCAGACGGATCAGCGCGGTGTCCGAGCGGCCGAACGACTGCGCCGAGTACTCGCCCAGTTGCAGCGTATCGAGCGCGGTCCGCACCCGGTTGAAGTCGACCGCATGGCCGTAGTTGACTTCGATGACCGTGCCGCCGCGGAAGTCGACGCCGAGGTTCAGGCCCCTGAAGGCCAGGAAGCCCACGGCCAGCAGGAACGTCACGAGCGAGATCACGTTGAACGTGAGCGCGTGCCGCATGAACGGTATGTCGCGGCTGATCCTGAAAAATTCCATTGCTTGGTCCTTGTTGCTGCCGTCGTTCCCGTGTCCGGTGAGCGCGAACGGGATTGCGTTGATCGTGACTGCGGCGTGAGGGGCGTTATGCCTTCGTGGGCGCGGTCGGCGCTGTATTGCCCGGCTTCCACACCTGCCCGATGGAGATCCGGTCGAGCTTCTTGCGATGGCCGTAGATCAGCGCCACCATCCCCCGCGACACGAACACCGCCGAGAACATCGACGTCAGGATGCCCAGGCAATGGACGACGGCGAAGCCGCGCACCGGTCCGGAGCCGAACAGGAACAGCGCGACGCCCGCGATGAGCGTCGTGACGTTGGAGTCCAGAATCGTGCCCCACGCGCGCTCGTAGCCCGTCTGCAACGCCGCATGCGGCGTTGCGCCCCAGCGCAGCTCCTCGCGGATGCGCTCGTTGATCAGCACGTTGGCGTCGATCGCCATGCCGAGCGTCAGCGCGATGGCGGCGATGCCGGGCAGCGTCAGCGTCGCCTGCAGCATCGACAGCACGGCGATCAGGAGCAGCAGGTTGAGGGCGAGCGAGAGCGTCGAGACGATGCCGAACAGCCGGTAGTACACGCACATGAAGAGGGCGATCGCGCAGAAGCCGTAGATGACGCTGCGAAAGCCCTTGTCGATGTTCTCGGCGCCGAGGCTCGGGCCGATCGTGCGCTCCTCGATGATCTCCATCGGCGCCGCCAGCGAGCCGGCGCGCAGCAGAAGGGCGGTGTCGTTGGCTTCTGCCGTGGTCATGCGGCCCGAGATCTGGAACCGACTGCCCAGCTCGCCGCGGATGAAGGGCGCGGTGACGACCTCGCCCTTGCCCTTCTCGAACAGCAGGATCGCCATCCGCTTGTTGATGTTCTCGCGCGAGACGTCGCGCATGATGCGCGCGCCGCGCGCGTCGACCGAAAGGTGGACCGCGGGCTCCTGGGTCTGGCCGTCGAAGCCGGGCTGGGCATCGGTGAGGTTCTCGCCGGTGATGAGCACCTGGCGCCTGACGACGACCGGCTGGCCGCCGCGCT
>JBDTNR010000491.1:0-2940 GCA_039933655.1 Betaproteobacteria bacterium
CGATGCTGGAATCACTCGTCGAGTGGATGGGCTATCCGCTCTACTACGCGTACGCAGGCGCGCCGCCGCCGCCGCGCGCCGGCGCGAGCCATGCCACCATCTATCCGTATGGCCCCTTCCCCGCCGGCGACGGCAAGGTCGTCATCCTCGGCCTGCAGAACGAGCGCGAGTGGGCGGCGTTCTGCGCCAAGGTGCTGAAGGCGCCCGCGCTCGCGACCGACGCGCGGTTCGCGACGAATTCGAAACGCAGCGCTGCGCGCGAGGCGCTGCGCGCGATCATCGTCGCCACGTTCGCGTCGCTGACCGGCAGCGAAGTGGTCGCCCGGCTGGACGACGCGCAGATCGCCAATGCGCAGGCCAATGCGATGGCGGAGGTCTGGGCGCACCCGCAACTGCGCGCGCGGAACCGCTGGCGTGAAGTCGACACGCCGAACGGCCCGATCCCGGCGCTGCTGCCGCCGGGCTCGTGGGACGACGGCGAGCCGCGGCTCGACCCCGTGCCCGCGCTGGGCGAGCATACCGATGCGATCCTGCGCGAGCTTGGCTATGCGCCCGACCGCATCGCCGCACTGCGCGGTGCCGCCGTGATCTGAAGCCCCTCCCTTCCACCTCCCCTTTCCGTTCCGGAAAGACTCCGCGCCACGGCCGCCACCATCATCGACGCCCGCATCGTCGGAGTGGCGCGCTCGGCAAGATCGCAATGGACGTAAAGCTGATGATGCAGACCGAGGTCGCGGAAGTGTACGAACCCTACGCGCACGGCCGCGACTCGTCGTCGACGATGCCGCAGAAGCGCAACCCGATCTCGTCGTGCCATATCCACGCGGCGGTGTCGGTCGCCCGCAACTTGAACTGCGCCGCCCTGGCGCGGCTGGGCAACCCGGCGAACTACTTGGGCCAGGCCGGCGTCATGGTCGATCGTGTGCTGGCCGGCGTGCAGTGGCGATTCGCCGTCGCCCAAAGCGCGGGCGGGCGAATCCACACCGCTGCCCACGCATCCACGGCAATGTCGACGCCAACTCCGTGGGCGACGACGCGGACACGCTGCGCCCGGGGCCGGGTCCGGGACCAAGTCCGGCAAACGAAGCGGAATACCGGCGCCGCTAGTACCCGTACCGCCCGCCCCAGCCGATACCGCCGATGTAGACGCCTTCGCCCCACCAGCCGCCGTTGGCCATGATGTCGAACTCGTTGTTCATCACGGCGTCGTTGTACGCGTAGCGCTCGGCGCTGATGCCGCCGTCGCCGCCGAGCGTCCGGCTGTAGCCGCCGTCACCGGAATCCCGGGCGGTCCAGCCGTCGCCGCGCGCGCCGGAAAAGCGCGTCGCATTGCTCATGCCATACGAGCCCGCCTGCATCGCCGCCTGAGTGGCACGGTCGCGTCCCTGCGTTTCGGCGTCCGCCCCGGCCGGCGGCGCCGGCGCGTTCGTCCAGCTACCCGTCGGCTGTTGCTGCTGCCACGCCTTGCCGTCGTGGCGATAGACGTTGCCGCTGGCATCGGCGTAGACGTTGTTGCCGGCGGCACCGGAGGGCGCCGACGCCGATTCACCGATGCTCGCGTAGTAGGCATTGGCGGAGATGTACTTCGGCATCGGCGGCGCATTGCTGCCCACGACCGCGGGACCGGGATTGCCGCTGTCCGCCGACGTCACCATCGTCATGTCGTAGCCGCGATTCGCCGCGGGGGCCTGGGTCGGCGGCACCGCGGCCGACCTGGCGGACGCCGTCGCCGGTGCGGGCACACCTCTGCCCGCGCTGGCCGCGGCCTTCGCGCCGCGCTGTTTTCCTCCCGCCTTCGCCGCGGCGTTGCGACTCCAGTACCGATAAACATTGGCGCTGGCGGTGCCGCAGCACGGGTAGCCGCCCCAATAGCCGGGATGGAAGCTCGCCGCACCCTTGGTCGCCTGCGTCCACTGCACGGTGGCTAAGCCCATCGCGAAGGCGTACGTGTAGCCGACGAAGCCGTTGTACACCGGCGCGGCCGCGACGCCATACGTGGCCGGCGCCGCATACCAGGCGTTGCCGATCCACGGCGCGTAAGCATATCCGGTGCCGTAGACGACCGTGCCGGTGGGTGCGACGAGCGCGCCCAAATAACCCGGCGTATAGCCCGCGAACACCGAGTCCGCCGTCGCGCCGTAGATGCGCACGAACGTCGCGTAGAAGATCGGCGACGACGGCGGGATCCGGTAGATGTCGGCGGGCACCCGCGTCGCGATCGTCCACGGACCCGTCGCCGCGGAAGCCGTGAACCACACGCCGGCCATGACGGCATGGAACGTCGACGCACCGGACTGGATGATCGGGACGGCGGTGTTGGTCGCGTACGACAGTGTCGTGCCGGCGATCGGCGCGAACTGCGGTGCGCCGTCGTATTTGGCCGTGAACGTCGGTCCGTTCTTCAGCGGCACGGTGGCGGTCTGCGCAATCGTGTTTTCGATCGCCGCCTCGCGGGCCTGCATCGTTCCCGCCACGGCCGGCAGTACGGCGCCCGCCAACGAGCCCGGCGGAATTTTCGCGAAGTCCGCGGGCAACGCATCGGCCGCCACGAACGCCCACGGCCCCGTCAGCGCCGCGCCGCGAAACCAGCGGCCGGCGAGCAGCGCGTAGTACTGGCCGGTGCCGTCGCGCAGCACGTCGCTCGTCGTGTTGTGTGCCCACGACAGTCCCGTGCCGACAATCGGCACGAAGTCGGGCGCGCCGCCGAATACGATGAGTTCCGTCGGCACCTGGCTCGTGTAGATCGCCGGAATGCCGTTGGCCAGCGACGGCTTCGGATTGGCGCGTCGTCCGCCGTCGAGCACATCGACCACACCCATCGCTGCGATCTTCTTCGCGACCGCGTCCATGCCGGTGGGGGGCAGGAACGGCTGCGTCCACGGGCCGTCGAGCGTGTTCGCCATCAGCCAGCCGTCGTAGACGCGCAGGAAATACTGTGGC
>JBDTNR010000492.1:0-2934 GCA_039933655.1 Betaproteobacteria bacterium
TGCCGGAATCAAAATCCGGTGCCTTACCACTTGGCGACTCCCCAGCGGAAACCTTTTTTCCAGAATCATCGCGCGAAGTCCGCGAGCGGATGGCGTGCGAGCGTTCGGGCCAGACGACCTTCGATGTTCGGCGGCAGCGACGCGAGCGCGCGTCGCGCTTCGGACTCCGTCGCGCAGGCGGCGAACACGCAGGCGCCGGTTCCGGTCATCCGTGCCTGCGGCACCGCGCACGTCATCGCGTCCAGCGTTTCCGCGACGGCCGGGAATCGGGCCCTGGTGACGCCGGCCAGATCGTTGCAGCCATAACTATCGGAAAAGACGTCTATTTTCGCCGACGCCGTCGAGCGTGTCAATTCCGGCGCCGCGAAGATATCGGCCGTGCGCACGTGCGCTGCCGGGAACGCGAGCACGATCCACGACTGCGGCAACGTCACCGGTGTCAACTGCTCGCCGATACCGCGGACCAGCGCATTCTGGCCGCCGACGAAAAACGGGACATCGGCGCCCAATTGGGCACCGAGGTCCGCAAGGCGGGCGCGCGGCCAACCGATTCGCCACAAACGGTTGAGCGCCAGCAACACGCTCGCGGCGTCGGAGCTGCCGCCGCCCAGCCCGGCGCCCTGCGGAATCCGCTTGCAAAGCTCGATCGCCACGCCATCGCGCACGCCTGCGGCCTTATGCAGGACGCGCGCCGCACGCAACGAGAGATCATCGTCGGCCGCCACTCCCTCGACGTCGTTGGCGCGCGTGATCGCGCCGTCGTTGCGCAACGCAAGCGTCAGCGTGTCGGCAAGGTCGACGAGCGCGAACAACGACTCGAGCAGGTGATAGCCGTCGGCGCGCCGGCCGGTGACGTGCAGAAAGAGATTGACCTTGGCGGGCGCGGCCACCGTCAGCGACATCGTCGGCAGCATGGCGGGCGCGGCGCTAGTCGCTTGCGTTGCCGGGCGCGAAGCGGTCGACGACAACGCGCACCTCGATGGGCTCGCTGTCGGGATAGCGCATGACGAGGCGCGTCGGGCGCACGGGATCCCGCGCCTGCGCGTACGTGTAGACGATCTCCCAGCCCTGCTGGCGCAGCACGAGCGGACGCCCGCCGGCATCGCGCTCGATGTCGAAGGCGCCGAGAAGGGTCGGCGCGCCCTGGATCCAGCTCGCCAATCCATCCACCGGAATGGCGACACCCAGCACTTCGCGCGTCAGCGCATTCCAGTCGGAATAGGCGACAGGCGCCTCGCCGGGCCGCTCCACGCGCACACCCGCGCCATTGCCGCGCATCCGCGCGACGACCTGCCCGAGCGGTGTCGCGACATCGAAGCGATCGGTATCCGCCGAATGCGCCCACGTGAAATGGACGGCCGCGCCGTCGTTGCCGCGCCGCGCGGACAGTCGTCCCGCCGCGTCGAAGGCGGCCTCGACATTCACAGGCGCCGGCACCGGTACGGGCGCCACCGTTGCACACCCGGCCACGACGACCCACGCCAGCGCGGCGCTGATGGCTCGCGCGGACATCACGGTCGCGCGTGTCCGCGACAGCGGTACGTCACCGCGCGAGGCGGCGCACGGTTTCGAGAAGCACCGGGTTGTCCGGCGACGTCTTCAGTTGCGACTGCCAGATGTCCTTCGCCCGCTCGCGTTCGCCCTTCGCCCACAGTACCTCGCCCAAGTGCGCGGCAATCTCGGCGTCCGGACGTTCCTTCATCGCGCGGACGAGATAGGTCTCGGCTTCGTCGAAACGGCCGAGGCGAAAAAGCGCCCATCCCATGCTGTCGAGGATGAACGAATCGTCGGGCGACAGCTTGTGCGCGCGCTCGATCAGCGCGAACCCCTCGGCGATGCGCGGCGTGCGGTCGACGAGCGTGTAGCCCAAGGCGTTCAGCGCCTGCGCGTCGCCGGGCTTCAACTCGACGACGCGACGAAGACGCGATTCGGCGTCGTCGATCTTGTCGAGCTTCTCGGCGACCATGGCCGTGTCGTACAGCAGGTCCGCCGAATCCGGGTGCACGGCCAGCGCGGCGACCAGCACTGCATAGGCGCCGGCGAAGTCGTTGGCATCGCGCAGCAATTGCGCCTCGGCCTGGCGCACCTGGACGCGCTGCTCGATCGTGATGGCCGGGAGGTCCGCGAGATACCTGCGCGCATCGGCGACCTTGCCCAGCTTGCCCATCATCGCGGCAACGCGCAGCTTGGCAAGCCACGCCCGCTCGCCCTCCGGAACGGCGTTGTAGCGTTCGATGGCCTCCTCGAAGCGGCCGTTCTCGTCGGCGATCTGCGCCAGATAAAGCTCGACGGCGCCGTTCTCGCCGTAGTTCGCGCGCTTCAAGTCGCGGAACAGCGATTCCGCGGTGTCCCAGTCCTTCATCTGCATCGAAATCACCGCGACGCCGAACTCGAACTCGCGCGCGCTGCGGTCGGCGTCCCAGAGTTTCTGGAACACCGCTCGAGCCTCGCCGTAGCGCTTCTGCTCGACGTAGAACTGCGCGAGCGCGCCGGCGGCGGCGCGCGCCTCGGGATTGGCCACGATGAACGTCGCCAGATACGCGGTGGCAGCGTCGGGCTTCCTGCGCGCGAGCAGCTCGGCCTTGAGCAGCGCCGCGCGCTCCCAATCGGGTTTCAACGCCAGCGCGCGGTCCACCGCCTCGAGCGCAATGTTCTCGGGGCTCTTTTCCGGCACGCCGCCGTTGTACGCGGCAAGCGCGACGGCGAACTGCGCTTCGGCACTCTTCGGATACGGCTTGGCGAGTTCGCGGACGAGCTCGAACGTGTGTTTCGGATCCTGCGTTTCGCTGAAAAACCGGTTGAGCTGCAGAAAGACCTCGCCCGGACCGCGCTCGGTGATCGCCGCATCGGCGATCACCTTTTCGAGTCGCGCCTTCAGGTCGTTGTCGACACCGCCATCGGCGGTCGACGCGCCGGCGGGTCCTGCGGAAAGCG
>JBDTNR010000493.1:0-2925 GCA_039933655.1 Betaproteobacteria bacterium
AGTCGCGCACGATCCGCCTGCCGGCGCACGTCGTGAAAGAGCTGAACGTCGTGCTGCGCGCATTGCGCCATCTGGAGACGCACGCCCCTCCCGGCGGCCATGATCCGTCGCTGGAGGACGTCGCGCATCTGTTGGGCAAGCCGGTGGCCGACGTCGAGCGCTTGCTGCGCCACCAGCAGCACATGCTGTCGCTCGACGCGCCGATCGACCGCGATTCCGGACTGACGGTCGCCGACGGCATCGCCGACGAGGAAGCGCGCGCGCCGGAACTGCTGTTGCACGACAGCGCCATCGAGTCATCGGTGGCCGGCTGGCTGGCCGAGCTCAATGCGCGGCAGCGGCTGGTAATCGAGCGCCGGTACGGCCTGAACGGATGCGAAGTCACGACGCTCGAGGACTTGGCCGCCGAGATCGGCGTCACCCGCGAGCGCGTGCGCCAGATCCAGGGCGAGGCGCTCGACAAGCTGCGCGCCAAGCTCGAACGGCGCGGATATACGAAGGAGTCGCTGTTCTAGCCGCAGCGGCGCGATTGTTTTGGTATGGGGACGCGGTGCCCTTTCATGAAGCATGCGGTGAGGCGAGACGCGTGGATCATCGCGCGTTCCGCAGCGCGGCGGGCGACGGCAGCACCTCGATCGCGCGCTCGAGGGTGGCCACCAGCGCGTCGCGCTCGCGCGCGACCGGCACCGCGCCGTAGCGCAGCGTCGCGAACGATTTGCCGATCGCGGCAAAGGCGATCGCGAACTGCGGCCAGCGCTCCGCCGCGCGTCCCGCAAACGACAGCGGGCCTTCGTGCGGTTGCCGCGGCAGTCCGGCGCGCGCGAGCCGCCGGTTCAAGTCGTCCCACAGCACGAGCGCGCGTTCCTGGTGGCGGCGTTTCCACATGAGCCAGCCGACGATCATCGCGCCCCACGCAAACGCGAAGAGCGCGAGCAGCGCCACGATCTGCCACGGGGCGAACTGGTCGAGCTTCCAGTCGCGCCACAGCGATCGCTGGCGGTCGCGGTCGAAGCCGACGACGTTGCGCCGCCAGTTGTGGTTGAATGCGTCCCACGCGAGCTGGACATTGGTGAGCCACGTCACGCCGAGTCGCGCGAGGAACGGTACGGGCTCGCCGGCGGCCATCGCCGCGCCGAGGCCCAACTCGATGCGCGACGGGGCGACGGCGGCCGTCGGGTCGAAGCGGCGCCATTGGCCGTCGACGATTGCCTCCGCCCACGCGTGCGCGTCGGACTGGCGGACGATCATGTAGCCGCCGCGGGGATTCACCGTGCCGCCCTGATAGCCAGTGACGACGCGCGCCGGTATGCCCGCGGCACGCAGCAGCAGCACGAACGCGCTTGCGTAATGCTCGCAGAATCCGCGGCGCTCGTCGAAGAGGAACAGGTCGACGGGATCGCGGTCCATGAACGGCGGCGCCAGCGTATAGACGAACTGCTCCTGGTTGAACTTCGTCAGCACCGCGCGGATGTACGCGAGGTCGTCGGCGTATTGCGCGCGCATGACGCGCGCGAGCTCAAGGGTGCGGGCATTGCCTTCGCCGGTGCCCAGGTTGGCTCGCGCGTCGAGCCCTGGCGACGCCGGGTACTCTGACTGCAGCACGGACTGCTGCGCGTAGCGCATCGACGTGGCCACCGGCACGCGCAGCATCAGCTGCTGGTCGCGCGTCAGCAACGGCGTCCCGGCGGCGGGCGGCGCGGTGCCGGCGGCGATCAGCGGCAGCGACACCGGCAGGTCGAGCGCGAACAGCGAGCGGCGGTTGCTCGGCTCGAGCGTCACCGTGTAGTTGACGACGGGGCCATCGGGATTCGCGAAACTGCCCCGCAGCGCGAACCCGCCCGACGACCACGTGCGGCCGTCGAAACGCGAGAACACCGGACCGCGCCAGTAGCGCAGGCTGGGCGCCGGGACCGCCCCGTCGAACTCGACGCGAAACGCCACCGCGTCCGACAGCGAGAGTTCGCTGATCTGGCCGGGCGACATCGAATCGGACAGGCCGCTCTGCGTGCCGTAGTCGGTAGGCAGTCCCCATAACGGCGCCGCGAGCCGCGGGACCAGCACGAACAGCAGCGCGGCGATCGGCAGCCCCTGCAGCATCATCACGCCGCTGCGCCGCAGCGCGCTGCGCCACGTGAACAGGCGCGAGTCCGAGGTGCCGGTGGACGTCAGCACGTCGAGCGCGACGCCGACCAGCAGCACCGCCGGCAGCGCGGCCAGCGCCGCGAGCAGCGACTGGCTGTAGAAAAAAGGCGTCACCAGCAGGAAGCAGGCGAGGCACACCAGCAGCGTCCCGTCGCGCGTTGTCCGCGTTTCGAGATACTTGATCGCGACCAGGATGTAGAGGAAGGCCACCGACGGGTCGCGACCGACGATGTAGCCGAACGACGCGCGGACGGCGAGCGCGGCGGCGGCGGCGAACAGTACGAGTGCCCACGACGGAATTCGCGCGGGCGGTGCCAGCGGGCGCAGGCGGTCGCGCCGCAGCAGCGCGAAGCGTACGCCGACCAGCATGATGCCCGCGGCGGCCACCCAGATCGGCAGATGCGGCGCCTGCGGCAACTGCGCGGCGAGCAGCAACGCGCCCAGGCAGCGGATCTGCAGCGGCGTCAGCAGGTCGCGCGCGGCGTTTGTCGTCCGCGGCGCGCTCCACCGGAACCATGTCGTCGCCGTCACGGTGCGCCATCCTGCGGATAGAGCGCGAGCGCGGTCAGCGCCGCGCGGCGGTGATCGCGGCCCTGCCGCGCCTGGAGGTTCGTCCCCGGCAGCGTCAGCGCGAACGGGCATGCGGCGCGTTCCGCGGCGAGCACCCACGCCGTCAGCCGCGACAGCCGCGCCTCGACCGGCATCGCGGGCGGCAGCCCCGACCACGCGAGCGTCACCGGGCCGCCGCCACCGGCGCCGTCGAACTCCTTGCTGTACCAGCCG
>JBDTNR010000494.1:0-2903 GCA_039933655.1 Betaproteobacteria bacterium
CGATAGAGCTACCCGATGATTACAGCTCTGACCCCGATTGGCCGACCCCGATTGGCCGATGATTACAGCTCTGACCCCGACCTGACGCCGATTGACCCATGCTGCATGGCGCAATTGCGACAGGCGCACGCATTTGCGGCGTCAACGGCAGCGGCGCGGGTTGTGGAACCGCGCGCGGCTCGCGTAACATTCTCATCTACTGACCTCGTTACCGGATGCCCACCATGACGTTCAACCCCCACCCGTACTCGCCGGCCGCAATGGCGCGCGTGCGCACGGGTTGGCGTTCGCATCCGCGTCCCGCCGACGCGCTGGCCGGGATGGGCCGAATCGGACTGCGCTCCGTCGCCTCCGCTGTTCTGAAGTAACCGCCCACCGGGTTTCCCGCCGGTGTCGCGGCGGGAATCCGGGAAGTTGGCGTTTCCGTGGTGCTCCGGACTCCCGCCTGTCGTTGAACATTCGCGTTCGCGCGATTCGCGCGGACACGCCGGGCCGTCGCGTCCGGCAGCTGTCACAGGTGCCGTCATGGATCGCTTGCAACGCTTCCTGCGCCGCAATTTTCGCGGACTCTGGCAATCGAAGGATTTCCGGACGCTCTGGCTGTCGCTGACGGTCACGTCGTTCGGCGCCCAGATCACCAACCTCGCACTGCCGCTGACGGCCGCACTGCTGCTGCACGCCACGCCGCTGCAGATGGGCGTGCTGGTAGCGCTCGAGACGCTGCCGTTCGCGCTCGTCTCGCTGCATGCGGGCGTGCTGCTCGACCGCGTCCGCAAGCTGCCGGTGGTGATCGCGTCCGACATTGCGCGCGGCACGGCGCTGCTCGCCATTCCGGTCGCCGCGTTCACCGGCACGCTGTCGATGGACATCCTCTATTTCGTCGGCTTCTTCTGCGGCATCCAGAACGTCGTCGGCGGCGCCGCCTACCAGGTGCTGCTGGCGCAGCTGGCCGGCCGCAAGCAGCTGGTGGAGGCGAACGCCAAGATCGCGCTCGGCGAGACGTCGTCCGCGCTGGTCGGCCCCGGCGTGGCCGGCGGCCTCATCCAGGCCTTGACCGCGCCGTTCGCGATCCTGCTCGATGCACTCGCATTTTTTGCCTCCGCGCTGATGCTGCGCCGCGTGCATGCGCCCAACGACGTCGCGCATGACGGTCCGAAAGGATCGGTGATGGCGGAGATCGGCGAGGGACTGAAGCTCGTCTGGGGCAACCGCACGCTGTTCGCGCTCGCCTGGCTGTCGGCGCTCTGGCAGTTCCTGCATCACATGCAGGTCGCGGTGCTGATCCTGTTTGCCACGCGCGACCTCGGATTGTCGGCGGGCGCCATCGGCCTGACGTACATGTTCGGCGGCCTGGGCTGCGTCATCGGCGCCGCGTTCGCGGAAAGGCTGTCGGCGCGCTTCGGCGTGGGTCCGATCATCGTCCACGGCCTCATCCTGACGGCGCTGGCGTGGCAGGCGTTCGGACTCATCAGCGGGCCGGTGTGGGCCGCGACGCTGATGCTCGGCGTCGCGATGCTCGTGTTCGACTTCGGCGGCGTGCTGTACGGCATCAACTACCTGTCGTTGCGGCAGGCCATCACGCCCGATCGCCTGCTCGGGCGGATGACGGCGACGATGCGCTTCCTGGCGGTGGCGATGGCGCCGCTGGGTTCGCTGATTGGCGGCGTGCTCGCGACCTGGATCGGCCTGCGCGGCACGCTGCTCACCGTTGGCGCGCTGGGACTGGTGCTGTCGGCGGCCGCCGTGCTGTGGTCGCCGGTGCGCCGGCATCGGACGCTGCCGGGAGTGGCGGCCGATTGAGCGTCGGCCGCCTGGTCCGGATTCACTTCATCGCCACGGCGTCTTCCCGCGCGAACCGCGCCAGCGCCTGGCTTCGCGTTTCGGTGACGGTGACCGCCGGCAGGCGGTAGACCGGGACGCCGTTCTGGAACTCGCCGGTGGCCACGCCGATCAACGGGACCGCGACTTGCGACTGGGCGACCGGTGCGGGGGTGGCGACGGACTTGGCCGCGTTGCGGTCGACGGCGCCCATCAGGAGGGCGGCGATCACGACGGACAGGACGGCGGTGGCGATACGGACGCGGTTCGAAGCATTCATGGTGTTCTCCTGGTGGGGTGGCGGTGACGACGATGCCAATGTCCGCCTGAAGAACCCCTTCAGTCCTGAAGCGTGCCTTAAACGTGCCTGAAACGTGCACCGGGCCCCGACCTTGCCCGATTTCCCCGCCCGGCCGGCGGCCGGATAGACTGCGGTCGACGCCATCGGAGATCGTTGTGAGCACTTCCGCCCATGATCTGACCCTTTCCGCCGACTGCCGCTTCGGTCGGTTCGAGCTGCAGCCTGTCGAGCGGCGACTGCTCGCGGACGGCCACCCCGTCGCACTGGGTGCGCGGGCGTTCGACCTGCTGCTGGCGTTGGTCGCGCGTGCGGGCCAGCTGGTATCGAAGAATGAACTCCTGACGCAGGTCTGGCCAGGACTCGTCGTCGAGGAGAACAACCTGCAGGTGCAGGTCTCCGCGCTGCGCAAACTGCTCGGCCAGTCCTCCGTGTCCACGATCCCGGGGCGCGGCTATCGCTTCGAGTTGCCGCTCGAGCGGCTCGCCTCAGCGCAAGCCCCGCCGCTGGCCGCGACCATCGTCGCCACGAGTGCGAGTCCTGTCGCGCCCGCGCGTGCACCGACCAACCTGCCGCCGCGCCAGGCAACGCTCTACGGCCGTGCCACGGACGTCGCCGCGGTCAAGGCGCTGCTCGCGCAGCACCCCGTCGTCACTATCGCCGGCGCGGGAGGCATCGGCAAGACGCGCGTCGCGCAGGCCGTGGCCGCGCAATTGGCGGAAGAGCGGATGGCGGATTTCCCCGACGGCGTCTGGTGGGTCGAACTGGCCCCGATCGCCGACGGGGC
>JBDTNR010000495.1:0-2888 GCA_039933655.1 Betaproteobacteria bacterium
GAACGACGCTGGTCATGCGCATGCTGTCACTCATCTCGGTTCGGATCAGTAGGCCTCGAGAATGAACATCGCCGGCCGCTTCGCGTAACGCGCCGCGTCGGCCTTGCGCCATGCTGCCGCCGTGCGCCGTTCGATGGCTTCGGTCGGCAGCGTCAGGTCCACGGCGATGCAGACCTGCGTAGTGGGCCGCAGCCACTCGCCGAGCGACCGGATCATCGCCACGTTGCGGTAGGGCGTCTCGATGAAGAGTTGCGCACGCCGCAGCGTCCGCGACTCGTCCTGCAGCCGGCGCAGCTCGGCCGCGCGTTCAGCGGCCGCCACCGGCAGGTAGCCATGAAACGCGAAGCTCTGGCCGTTCATGCCGGACGCCATCAATGCGAGCAGCAGCGACGACGGCCCCACCAGCGGCACGACGCGGATCCCGGCGTCGTGCGCCGCCGCGACGAGCAGGGCGCCCGGGTCCGCCACGCCCGGGCACCCGGCGTCGGACATGAGGCCGATGTCGTGCCCCGCGCGGGCGGGCGCGAGCAATGCGGCGAGCGCCGCCGCCTCGGCACGCGCCGGCAATTCGCGCATGTCGAGGGTGGCGATCGGCTGCGGCGGATCGAGCGATTTCAGGAATGCGCGCGCGGGCTTCGCCGATTCGACGACCCAGTGGGTCAGCGAGCGGGCAATGGCGATCGTCCGCGCGGGCAGCACGTCCGCCGGCGGGACGAGCCCCAGCAGATTGGGAACGAGAAAGAGCGTGCCCGGCATCAGGGGAGGCCGGCCGGCCCCAGCGGATCGACGCCTTCGGCGCGCAGCAGCCGCGCGAGCGCAATCAGTGGCAGCCCGATGAGCGCGGTGGGATCGTCGCTGGCGATGCGCTCGAACAACGCGATGCCAAGTGCCTCGGAGCGGACCGAACCGGCGCAGTCGTATGGTTGTTCGCGGTCCAGGTAGGTGGCGATCTCGGCGTCCGTCAGCGTACGGAAAGTACTGGCGATGTCCACGAGCTCGCTGCGGCAGCGTCCGCTGGCGGCGTCGACCAGCGCCACGCCCGTATGGAAGACGACGGTGCGGCCCGACAGCATGCGGAGCTGCGCCACCGCACCGGCCCGGTGGCCCGGCTTGCCGACCGGCTGCCCGTCGCAGTCGGCGACCTGGTCCGACCCGATGACCAGCGCGTCCGGGTAGCGGGCCGCCACGGCGCGGGCCTTGGCCTCGGCCAGCCGCAGGGCAGTGGCCGCGGGTCGCTCCCCCCGCAGCGCGGATTCGTCGAGATCGGGTGCGGCCACCTCGAATGGCAGCAGCAGTCGTTCAAGCAGCGCGCGCCGATAGCGGGACGTCGAGCCGAGCACCAGGCGGCGCTGGCTCTTCCCCATTGTTTTTGTTGGCATTTCTTTGACAGTCTGTCCCGGTTGCGCTATTATCTCTCGTTTGGCTTTCCGCCCGAACCCAAGGCCCATGAAGCACAAGCCGGCAACGATCGACGCATTCCGGCTGGCACGCGACGGCGGAAGTTTCGAAGGTACGCTCGATGTGGCCGCCTCCGATCGCCTGGCCGATCGCGTGGCGCCGGGCGCGGGCACCGTGGATTGGCGCATTGAAGGCACGACCGACGGTGCCGGCCGGCCGGCACTGGCGATTTCGCTTTCGGGCACCGTGCCGCTGACATGCCAGCGTTGTCTCGCCGATTTCGCGTTTCCGGTGGAACAGCAAACGGTGACGGTGCTCGCGAAAAACGAGGCCGCCGCGGACGCACTGGATTCGGAAAGCGACAACGAGGTGCTGGTGGCGGATCATCCCATCGATCCGATCGAGCTGGTCGAAGACGAATTGCTGTTGACGCTTCCCTATGCGCCGATGCACGACGCATGCGAGGCGGTCAGCGGAACATGAACCCGAATTGAACAGGTATCGAGGAGCACGACATGGCTGTCCAGCAGAACAAGAAGTCGCCGTCCAAGCGCGGCATGCATCGCGCGCATGATTTCCTGGCCACCCCGGCGCTCGCCGTGGAACCGGTCAGCGGGGAGACGCACCTGCGTCACCACATCAGCCCGAGCGGCTACTACCGCGGCAAGAAAGTCGTCAAGACCAAAGCTGATGAGTGACAAAATTGCCCCGGCGCGCTTCGCGGCGCCGACAATTTTGTCCCTTTGATGTCAGCACGGAAAGCTTCGGCATCGGCGACGCGTAATTTCTAACCAGCACGTCGCGACTGCGGATCGCCGCGCGTCGTCGACTCGCACGGGCCGTCGATCCCCGCTTCGCGTGGAACCTCGCCGGCTGCTCGCGTCGCCACCGCGTACTTTCCGTGTGTAACTGCACGAAGCGCGCCAAGCCTAAGCCGCCTTTCGGCCGTTCGGTAGCACGCCTGTTCGCACTGACTGCCCCTGGTTCAATAGTAGCCTTGACTGCCCCAGGAAACGTCCGCAAAGATCATGGCACCGCCGTTTCTAGAATTGCCAGCAGGCGGGTAAAATCCGGCCTGCGCGGTTGCATTGCCGGGACGCGCGCCTTTTCCATTCGCCGCGCCCACGTCCAGACGGCATCGATTCCCATGAGTGCTCCGACAGAATGACCGTCACGGTCGCCGTTGACGCGATGGGGGGCGATCACGGCCCCGCGGTCACGATTCCGGCCGCGCTCGCGTTTCTCGAGGCAACGCCGGACGCGCGGGTGATCCTCGTCGGCCTCGAAGCCCCGCTGGCGCCGGTGCTGGCCAAGTCGCGTTCGCCGGCGCGCGACCGCGTGACGATCCAGGGCTGCACCGAGGTCGTCGCGATGGACGAGCCGCCCGCCGACGCGCTGCGCAAGAAGAAGGACTCGTCGATGCGCGTGGCGATCAACCTCGTCAAGGATGGCGCGGCGCAGGCTTGCGTGTCCGCCGGGAATACCGGCGC
>JBDTNR010000496.1:0-2887 GCA_039933655.1 Betaproteobacteria bacterium
TCATCGCCGCGATCGTGCCGGCGTTCATGCATTTCTTCGGCGTGTTCATGCAGGTCCACTTCGAAGCGAAGAACAAGGGCTTGCGGGGATTGACCAAGGAGGAGCTGCCGGACCTCCCGCGGGTGCTGAAGGCCAACTGGCCGACGCTGATTCCGCTGGTGCTGCTGATCGGCATCATCGTGCAGGGCAACACGCCGTACCTCGCGGCGTTCTCGGGCATCTCGTCCTGCATCCTCGTCGGTTTCTTCACGTCGCGGCAGGGCACGACGGCCGCGCAGTACCTGGCGCTGCTCGTCTCGCACGGACTCCTGTTTGCGCTCATCACGCGGCAGTTCGGCGACCATGGCATGTGGGTGTTCCTCGCCATGGTCGTTGCCGTACCGTTCGTCCATCGCGCGCTCGGCCGCGAGTCGCGGATCGGCAGTCGCGCCGTGCTGGTCGCGTTCGAAATCGGCGCCAAGTACGCGCTGGCGGTCGGCGCGGCGGCGGCCACCGTCGGCATCGTCATCGGCGTGGTCACGCTGACCGGCGTCGGCTTCAAGATGTCGTATATCGTGACGTCGGCAGCGCAGACGCTGGCAACGGGTGTGCTGGCAGTGCTGCCCACCGGCTGGGGCGATCTGAAGGCGCTGACGCTCGTCGCCGCGCTGATCATGACGGGGCTCGTGTGCATCCTGATGGGCTGCGGCATCCCCACGACGGCCAACTACATCATCATGGTGACGGTCGCGGCGCCCACGCTCGTGCTGCTGGGCGTGCAGCCGATCGTCGCGCATTTCTTCGTGTTCTATTACGGCGTGCTCGCCGACATCACGCCGCCGGTGGCGCTCGCCGCCTACGCGGCGGCCGGCATGGCCGGCTCCGATCCGTTCAAGACGGGCAACACGGCGTTCCGACTGGGCATGGGCAAGGCGCTCGTGCCGTTCGTGTTCGTGTTTGCGCCGTCGCTGCTGATCATGGTCACCGGCTTTTCGTGGCACGAGTTCTTCGTCGCCTTCGGCGGTTGCCTGCTCGGCATCACCTTCCTCGCCGCGGCATTGTCGAACTACTTCATCACGCGGATGCAGATGTGGGAGCGGCTGGTGTGCGGCGGCGCGGCGATCCTGATGATCGTGCCGGGAATCGTCACCACGGCGGTCGGCATCGCCATTGTGGTGCCCGTCGTGCTGCGCCAGATCGCAGCAGTGAAGCGGGGGACGGCGCCCGCGTAGCGAGGCGCTACGCGGAGAGCGACGCCGGCGCCGCGCGGTCGCGCGCCCAGTTGCGGATGTGGTCGACCTGCTCCTTCATCGTCTTCGACAGCGGGACAATGCGCGCCGCCGTACGGATCAGGTCGTCAAGCTTCAGCGCGCGGTCCTCGATGCGGGCGCGGGTGATGGCCGAGACGACGCACTGCTCGACCTCCGCGCCGGTCCAGCCCTTGGTCAGCGCGATCAGCCGGGTCAAGTCGAATGTCGCCGGATCCTCGCCGCGCCGTTCGAGATGGATCTGCAGGATCTCGACCCGTTCGGCATCGTGCGGCAGGTCCACAAAGAAAACTTCGTCGAAGCGTCCCTTGCGGATCATTTCCGCGGGCAGGAGGTCGATGCGGTTGGCGGTGGCGGCCACGAACAGGCCGCGCACCTTCTCCTGCATCCACGTCAGGAAAAACGCGAAGATGCGCCCCTGCGCGCCCGACGACTCCGCCGACGAAATGCTCATTTCGATTTCATCGAACCACACGACGGCCGGCGCCACTTCCTCCATCATCCGGCAGGCGCGCGCGAACGCCCATTCGGGCGTGCCGTGCCGGCCGGAGAAGACCTCGGCCATGTCGATGCGGTACAGCGGCAGCTCGAACGTGGACGCGATGGACTTGATCGACAGGCTCTTGCCGCAGCCGGACACGCCCATCACCAGTACGCCCTTCGGCACCAGCTCGACGCCGACGTCGTCCCGCGGATGAAAGAGCGCGCGGCGGTCGAGCAGCCATTTCTTCATGACCTCGAGGCCGCCGATGCGGGCGGTCTCCTGTCCGTCGCCCAGGAACTCGATGGTGCCGGTGCGATTCACGCGCAACCGCTTTTCCTCGAGCAGCGCCGGCAGCGACTCGCGCGCCAGCCGGCCCGTCGCCGCCACGGCGCGCTTGAGCGCGAAGGATGCCTCGTCGAGGGTGAGTCCCAGCATCGCGCGGGCGAGCAGGTCGAGCGACGTGTCGCGGGTGTCGACCCAGGCGCCGGCGGCGGTGATCTCCGCGGCGCGCTCGACCAGGTACGCCCTCATCTCGGCGAAGTCGGGAACGGTGAGCTCGGTGTAGAGGATGTTGCTGGCGAGTTCCTCCGGGATCTGCCGGACCGGCGCCGAGATGACGATGAACTGGCCGCGCTGCGCGCACAGCGTGAAGAGGTCGCGCAGGCGCCGCCGCACGTCGGCGGCATCGCGCAGTGGTTCGTGGAAATCCTTGAGCTGGTAGATCGCCGGCGCCGTCTCCCTGGCGATGAAGTCGAGGGCGGCGCGCGGGTCGGTCGTCGCGACATCGGGTGCCGCGCCGTCGGGGCCCTGCAGCCCCTCGGTCAGGGTCCACGACCAGTACGGCGCGGGCTTGCCGATGTAGTGCTGCGCGGCATGCCGCAACAGCTTGCCCAGGCGCAGCTCGTCGGCGGACATGACGTACAGCAGCGGATGCCCGGACGCGAACATCTCGCGCAGCGCCCTGTCCGATTTGCCTTCGGCGGCGGGCGGCAGCGGTTCTTTCGTTTCCATGCGCGAAGCTTTCGGAGGATGGGCGGCGCGGATCCACAATTGCGCGTTACGCGGGCATCGGCGGACCGAAGCCTTTAAGTTACGCGCGGCGGCGGCAGGCGTATTTATTGAGCCTTACCGAAATGCATGACAAACATTGCGTCGT
>JBDTNR010000497.1:0-2885 GCA_039933655.1 Betaproteobacteria bacterium
GCCAATGGGCATGCAGCTGATCGGCCGGCTCGCTGCGATTTCGCGGCGCTGCAGCACGCACACGCCTGTCAGCAGGCGGCGCAGGATGTGCTTCAGGTGAGGCCGCGAGGGTGAGGATCGGAAGGGCGCATGCTGCCACGGACCCTGAGGTTCGACGTGTTCGGCGAGATCATGATCGCCGAAGAGGCGGCGACGGGCTGGCGCTTGTTCGTCGTCGGCGCCGATGGCAAGCGCTCGCCCGCTGCCGTGCCGATCCCGGATTTCATTGCGGAAAGCGAGATCGCCCAGTATCTCGACGATATCTTTCACGAGGCGGCTACGCCCGGACGGCCGTGCGTCCGGCGGATTCCGCCCTGACGGAGGGGGATAGCGATTGACGTCCTCGCGAGCGCGAGCAGCGGTTTCACAGCGCGCATGTCCCCCGCATGGGCTACCGGTCAGGAGCTTGTTTTCCGGCGAACTGACGGTGGCGGGTCGCTGAAATCTGCCTCGGCACGAGCCCCGCCGACGCCTGACCGTCGCAAACGGCATCAGCGAAGAAGGAGTAGTAGGCCTCTGATGCATGCCGGAGAACGCGAGGTCCCCATTTTGCGTGCATCCCCGTTACTCGTGCTGGTGCTGGGGATGCTCGCAGGTTCGGCGTCGGCCCAGCGAGCGGAGCGCCCCGACGTCAAGGTAGGCGATCAATGGCAGTTCGCGACGTACTACACCGTCCCCTCCACGACGCCCAATCGCGCCTGGGTGATCACATCGGTCATGCCGACGGGGATCGAAGGCACGGAGAATGGGGAGCCGCTGAAGCTTACGCCGGAGTTGAATGTGCTTGACTCCCCCCGGGGCTCGGGAATCGAATCCGATGGCACTCGCCTTCCCGCTCGAGGTCGGCAAGCGCTGGCGCTACGAGAGCAACTGGCAAGCCGAAAGGATCCAGCGGCAGCACCATCGTCGACGTTGCCGTCGTGGGCCACGAAAAGGTGACGGTTTCACTGCGATCACCGTCGTTCGTGCGCGATCTCGATGACCTCTTCGCCGCACTGGCCGTTTCGCGCTTCCGTCGCCGCTTTTCGCTCGGGTCCACGGAGCGCGAGTAGGTCGCCGCGAAGGGGAAGGCGGCGGTGCTCGACCATGCGCGGGAATTCATCGCGCAGCGGCTCGCGCCGGCGGCGTCGCGCAACGACGGCAAGCAGACCCGTATCGCGGACACCCGGTGTTTGTCGCCCAGCATGCCACGGCCACGTGCTGTCGCAATTGCCTGGCGAAGTGGCACAAGATCGAGGCGGGGCGCGTGCTCTCGGCCGAGGAGCGGGCGCACGTGGTCGCGGCGATCTCACGGTGGCGCGAGGCGCAGCCGGATGGCACGGCGACCAATGTCAGGCCTCGGTCCTGTGACGAGCCTTGCCGGTGAAATGAGGCGCGGCGTTTCCGGCGCGCGTCAAGGTAGTTGTCACCTCGGTCATGCAGCCAACACCTGTTTGTTGCCTATATGCAACGCTTCGTTAACGACGGAGTCTCGCTCCGGGTTGAGCGTAACCGCGGTGATCGGCGACCAGTTGCGCGTATGGCGCGACCAGCGTGCCGGATTGCGTTCTCGAGCCGCGGTATACAGCGCATGACGCGCCGCCAGGATTGCGTGATCCGCGCCGTCATGGCGCTGCGCCGGGCTAACGTAGCGGATGCCGCTATGCCGGTGGTCGAAGTTGTACCAGCGCACGAAGTCGGCCGCCCAAGCCCGGGCCACATCGAGATCAGGAAAGCCCTTCGCCGGAAACTCAGGCCGATATTTGGCGGTGCGGAACAACGACTCGACGAAGGCATTGTCGTCGCTCACCCGCGGCCGCGAGTACGACGGCTTGATGCCGAGCCAATGCAGCATCGCCAGCACCGTCGTCGCCTTCAGCGTGGCACCGTTGTCGCCGTGCAGCACTGGCTTGGCGTGACCGCTCGCGATGCCTTCAGCCAGCGCCGTGCGCCGCACCAGGTGTGCGGCATGATCGGCGTCGTCTGTGGCGTGCACCTCCCAACCGACGATCTTGCGGCTGTACAGGTCAAGAATCAGGTACAGGTAGAACCACTGCCCGACGACCCGGGCCGGCAAATAGGTCATGTCCCAGCACCAGACTTGCCGCGGCGCTGCGGCGATGTGCGTCGTCGCTGGCCGCGTGGCCCTGGGGGCCTTGGCGCGGCCGCGGTGGGTGGTCTGTCCGTGCTCGCCCAGCACCCGAGCGAAAGTGGATTCGCTGGCGAGGTAGACACCATCGTCGGCCAGCATCGGAACGATGCGCGCCGGCGGCAGCGCCGCGAAGCGCGGTTCGTTCGCCACCTGCAGCACTTGCGCACGCTCCTCGGCGCTCAACGCGTGCGCCGGCATGGGTCGCTCCGCCACCGGCCGGCCATCGCCGGCAACCATTCCCGTCCCGTCCTGCCAGCGTTGCAGAGTGCGCAGGGCGATCCCGGCCGTGGCGCAGGCCGCTCGCAGCCGCGCCCCCGCTTGATGCGCCACCGTAATGTCGCGGACCAATGCCTGGCGATCTTCGAGAGCGATCATTCGTCCTCGCCCTTGTCCTGGTTGAAGATCGCCGCGACTTTTTTTGACAGCACCAACAACGCCGCCGTTTCCGCCAGCGCCCGGTCCTTGCGCCGCAGCTCGCGCTCAAGCTCCCTGATCCGGCGCCGATCCTGCCGCGTCTGCAGCGGACTAGCACGCGCCTCCTCAGGCGCGGCCAACGCCTCGGTGGCCGCTTGCCGCCATCGGGCCAGCTCCTGCGGGTACACGCCGTTCGCCCGACACCATCCGCTCTGGCCGGCTGCGTCCATCATGGCGGTCGTCAACACCGCGTCCAAGCGCGCCGCCGCGGTCCAGATCCGGTCGCGCGCCGGGCGGGCCA
>JBDTNR010000498.1:0-2883 GCA_039933655.1 Betaproteobacteria bacterium
GATCAGGAACGTCACCGTCAGCGCGCGTGCCGGGCCGACGTCGGCGATCAGCTTGAAATAGATGAGATACGCGACGGCGGTGGAAGCGAGTGCCAGTGCGACGACGTTCGCGATCACCAGGGGTGTGACAGGTCCCGGGACCGTGGCGAACGGCGCCGCCGGCGCGAGGAAGATCGCGGCGGCCAGCTGGCTCGCGCAGGCGACGGCGAAGCTCCCCACGCCCGAGAGCCTGCGCTTGACATAGGTTCCACCGAGTCCGTAGCACAACGCCGCCGCGAGGCAGGCGGCGATCGCCAGCGCGACATCCCGCGTCATCGACTCCGGATGCCAGCCGACCAGCACGGCCACGCCGGCGAAGCCGATCGCCATGCCGGCCGCCTTGCGCCAGGTCAGCGCTTCGCCGAGCCAGATCGCGGCGGCGAGCGCGCCGAAGAACGGGCTGGTTGCGTTGAGGATCGCTGCGGTCGATGCCGTCACATGCTGCTCGGCATAGCAGAACAGCACGAACGGCAGCGCGGAGTTGACGATGCCGACGACGGCGAATTCGCGCCAGCGCGCGCGCAAGTCCGGCATGCGGCGCTGCGCGCACGCGACCGCCAGTAGCACCGCAGCGGCCAACGCGACACGCGCGAACGCGAGCGGCACCGGTCCTAGCGCCGGCACGGCCACCCGCATGAACACGAACGAGCCTCCCCACAGCGCCGCGAGAATCACCAGCAGCGCCACCGACCGCGCGGTCATCCTGAGCGCCTAGGATTCTCCGATCGCGTCGCGCTCGAGGTCGAGCAGCTTCTGCTTGCGCGCGAGGCCGCCGCCATAGCCCGTCAACGCGCCGTCGGCGCCTATCACGCGATGGCAGGGCACGATGATCGACAGCCGGTTGTCGCCGTTGGCACGGCCGACGGCGCGCACCGCCTTCGGCTGGCCGATGTTCGCCGCGAGCTCGGCGTACGAGCACGTGACACCCGCCGGAATCTCCCGCAGCGCGTTCCACACGGTCGTCTGGAACGGCGAGCCGATGATCGCCACCGGCGTCCCGAACATGTGGCGCCTGCCGGCGAAGTATTCGGCCAGCTCGTGGTCGATCTGCGTCAGGTAGCGGTGCTCGCCCGGAAGCACGCGCGCGCGCAGCCGTTTCTGCAGCTTCGCAAGTGCGCGCTCGAGCCCGCGCCGGTCGACGAAATCGAGCAGATGCAGGCCGCGATCGTCGGCGACCGCGAGCATCGGCCCCAGCGGGGTCTCCAGCCATTTCGCCTGCAGCACGCCCACGTCCTGCGCGCGCGAGGGCGCGGTGCCGACGAGGCGTGCGAACGCCTCGCGAAAACCGCTGCCGGATGCAAAGCCCTGGTCCAGTTGCGAGTCGAGCACGGTCTTTCCTTTCCTGATGTCCAGCAGCGCGAGCCCCATCCGCCGCGCACGGTGATAGGCTTGGAATGTCATGCCGCAATAGCGCTTGAACTGGCGTCGCGCCGTCCCCGGATCGATGCCCATGTCGGCGAGCTCGGCGTCGCGATAGCGCCGGCCGGGCTCCGTTTCCACCGCGAGCAGCAGCTTCTCGACGAGCGGCGGCGGCTTGCGGCCGTGGTCGAGCGGCCGGCACTTGCGGCAGGGCCGGTAGCCGGCATGCAACGCGTCAGCCGGTGCGGCAAAGAATTCGACATTCTCGCGCTTGGGCATCCGCGCGCGGCACGTGGGCCGGCAGAAGATGCCCGTCGTGCGGACGCCCAGCCAGAAGATGCCCTCGAACGCCGGGTCGCGGCGCTCGAACGCGCGGTACATCGTGGCAGGGGCGGGCAGTTGCGACATGGGACGGATACTAGTTCCTCCGGAAACCCTGCGCCGCCGGAAATCGGGCAGGCAATTCGCGGCGGTCCGCGACCAACGGACGGGGCCCTACATCCGTCCGGGCTCCCACGTCATTCCCTCGAGGATCCGGACGTACACCTCGCGATCGACGTTGCCGCCGCAGAGGATGACGCCCATCCGCTTGCCGACCCGGTGCGGGAACTTGAGCAATGCGGCGAGCGGCGCCGCGCCGGCGCCTTCGGCGAGCTGGTGCGTGTCGTCGAAATAGGCGCGGATTGCGGCTTCCACTTCGGCGTCGGTCACCTCCACGACGTCGTGCGCGCCGCGCCAGATGACGTCGAGGGCCGCGGCGACGGGCACGCGGACCGCCATGCCGTCGGCGACCGTGACGGCCGTCGCGGTCTCGACCCGCTCGCGCTTCCGGAACGATTGCGCATACGCGTTGGCGTTGCTGGAGACCACGCCGACGATCTGTGTGGCGAGTCCGAGCGCATCGCGCGCCGCGATGAGTCCGCAGATGCCGGAACCGCAGCCGATCGGAACGAACACCGTGTGGAGGTCGGCAACGGCGCGCAGGAATTCGAGTGCGTACGTCGCGACGCCGGCCACGAGTTCCGGCTCGAGCGGGCCGACGAAGCGCAGGCCCTCGGCGCGGGCGCGGCTGCCGGCGTGCTCGCACGCCTCGTCGAAGTCGCGGCCATGCACCACGAGCTCGGCGCCGAATGCCTTCATCGCGGCGTTCTTGTCGCGGGAGTTGCCTTCGGGCACGACGATCATGCAGCGCACGCCATGGCGGCGTGCCGCGTAGGCCAGGCTCTGTCCGTGATTGCCGCGCGTCGCGCTGATGACGCCGGGAAATCCCGGTTCGCGGGCGACGAGCTCCGCCAGCAGGTTCAAGCCGCCGCGCACCTTGAATGCGCCGGTCGGCGTGTGGTTCTCGTGCTTGACCCAGACGTCGCAGCCGGCACGGCGGGCGAGCAGCGGCCACGCGTATTGCGGCGTAGGGGACATCGCCGCGTACACGTTGCGGGTTGCGGCTTCGATGGCGGCAAGAGTGGGCATGGCACCTTCCTTGGG
>JBDTNR010000499.1:0-2871 GCA_039933655.1 Betaproteobacteria bacterium
ATGCCTGCGCGATCGACACCGCCGAACGCGCGCCGGACTGCATCGCCGCCTGCAAGTCCGCTACCGTGGCGCCATCGAGCTCGAATTTCGCGACAGCCGCGGGCGTCTGCGCGGCGGCCTCATTGCGCCCGGGGACAGGGATAACGGCGGCCGCTCCGGCGACAGTCAATTTGAGAAGGGTTCGACGATCCATGGCGTGTGCGTTGGCCCCATCCACATGGGGACACGCGCATCATTCCATATCGAGGCGCACCGTGTACGGAGCTGTCCTCCGGCGCGGCAAAGAGGGCCTCGTCGAGGCGCTCTCCCCGCAATTCCGCGCCGACACCGGCGCGGGAAGCGCCGGGACGTTTGGCGCCGTCGACGCCATCCGTGAATTCGCGCGGAGTTTGATCCGCCGGCACGCACGCGGTACATTACCGTTTATTCATACGGTATTCGACCATGCGGTTCGCAGTGCTGCGGCTTCGGTATCGGGGCCGCCCCCTTCCCAGGCGTGAATGGCAGGGCCGGCCGGCCGTGGTGGGCGACCTGCGGGTCGAGCACCTGTACGACGAGGACCTGTTGCGCCATCTGCGCCTGGCGCGACTCGTCGACCCGGTGCGTTCGGCGGGGCCCGACGCGCTGCCGGCGCTCTATGAACCGGTGTTGATCGCCATGAGCCCGCAGGCGTTCACGCTGGCCGGCTACGAGCGCATCGAAGGCGCGGACTTCGCGCAATCGTGGTACGTCGGTACGCCGTGATCGTACCCTTGCGATGTTGAAACGGTACGACCAACGCGAAAGGCTCGGACCGCCGCCGGCAGCGTCAGTACATCGGCACCGGATTGGTGTTCGTCAGGCACAGATAGCACTGCCCCGCCGCCGCCGCCTCGGTCAGCACCGAATACGTATTGAGATGCGGCGCCACCGCATCCGCCGGCGCATAGGAGGCGCTGCCGTTGCCTGCCGCCACCAGCGTCCACGCCCGCACCGGCGCGTGCGGCATCGTGCTGAAATTCACCCAGTTGAGATTGCTGGTCAGGACGCGGATGTTGCCGCCCGTGCTGACGATGTTCGGCGACTCGAGGAATATGCCTTGAAACGACTGTCCCGACGTCGTCCAGCCATTGGTGACGGCCACGCCTTTCACGTCAAGGTTGCCTCCCGCCTTCAGCACGACGCCGCCGGGAAACACGAAGTCGTTGTTGACGCCGCCGGCGAGCGACAGCGCGCCGGTGGCCTGCACGATCATGCTGCCGCCGCCGTAGGCTGGATTCGGCGTCCCGGGCGGCCGCGAACCGCCCTGCAACACCGGACGATTGTTCGTCGGCGACGTCACGCCGCCGGGCCACGCGGATGGCATCGCCGCCGATGCATCGCCATTGACCTGCACGTTGAGCACTTGGGGCGCGGCGCCGTAGTGGTTGAGCGTCAGCGCCACCGTATTGCCGGTGGACGGCCAGAGCTGCAGGCCGTTGGCGAGAAAGTGCGCTCCGTTCACCGGATTGTTCGCATTCCCGAACGTGCCGATGAAGATCGCGTTGCCCTTGAACGCGCCACCGCCGTTGACCCTGGCGCCCAGTACGCGCAGGCTGGCGCCGCCATCGAGCGTGCCCTGGTTGACGAGCGGCGCTCCCGTGGTCCAGTTCGCGCCGAGCGCATCGGCGATCAATCCCGATGGCGCGGTGACGCTGCCCCCCGCGGACACGGTGACGCCGCTCGCGTTGTGCAGATGGAGTACTGGCGCTGCGGCGCCATTGCCGACTTGCGCCTGCAGCACTCCGGCGATGACGCTTCCCGCCGTATTGGCGTTACGTAACACGACGGTTTGCCCCGGCGCGCCTGCGCGGATGGACAACGTTCTTCCGACGCCGATGTCGAAACCCTGGAAATCGATCTGCGCAAACGATCCCGCGGCGCCTGCCGTGGCGCCGAGCTGGATCACCGCGTTGTTCTGTAGCGCGGTGATGGAATTGCCGTTGAGCGACCCGCCCTGCACGCTGATCGCGCCATAGGGATTGGCGACGACGGTGCCGATCCCCGGCATCGCCGCGCCCGTGCAGTTGCCGCCGACGCTTCCCGTGCCGTCCAGGCGGAAGGTCGTCGTGGCCACACAGCCGGCCGTGATCGCGATGACAGAACCCGCGCCACCGCCGAATGCGACCGGCGCAATCGGATGCGGCGCCTGGAACGACACGTCGGAGCCCGTATCCGCGTACGGTCCGACGCCCGAGCCGCCATTGAAACTCGCCTGCACCGATTCGGCGTTCAACGTGTAGTTGCCGGCGGGCAGGAGAAGCGAGAAATAGCCGGTGCTCTGCAGCAGGTAATCGGACACGATGCTGTAGACCTTGCCCGACACGGTGTCGCGCGCCCACAGGTTCGCGCCGAGGACCGGCGTGCCACCCGCCGTCGTGAAGGTTCCCGTCAGGCGGCCATACGTCGCCACGGCAGATTGCGCCGGATAGAGCGACGTCACTGCCGCCGCATCGTCTTCGTGCAGCGAAATGCTGGTACGGTAGGCGATCGGATACATGAGCACGTAGTTGTCGGGCACGAGACCCTGCGAATTGTCCAGTTGCGCATGATCGAGCCCGAAGAAGTGTCCGAACTCGTGCGCGAGCACGATCGTCAGCGTCGTGTCGGGCACGCTCAGGTAACCGTTGATGACGGCGCGGCCCTCGACGAACCGTCCGGCCTGCGGTCCACCCGTGTAGTAGCTCGAGCCGGCGAAGCCCAGCACGTAATCCCTCTGGCCGGCGCCGAGGATCGCGTCGATGATCGAGCCGTCGGTGTCGAACAGGACCGGATTGATGCCGTCGGAAATACTCTGGAACACGTTGCCGTAGTTCGCCGCCGTGTAGTCGGCGGGCAGCGGCGCGCCGGCCG
>JBDTNR010000500.1:0-2867 GCA_039933655.1 Betaproteobacteria bacterium
GAAGCCGCAGTGCACGCACGCGCGCAGGATCGCGTCGGCTTCGCGACCTTCGCGGGTGTCGGCGTACTCCGGTGCCAGGTGGGTCTGCATCAGAGTCCGGACACCATGCGCCCGCGATTGAACACGCCATGTGGGTCGAAGACGCCCTTCAGCTTGCGGTGGACCTCCGCCAGCGTGGTGTCGAGCGGCTGGAACACGTCCGCACCCTTGTGCTGTGCGCGGAAAAGGGTCGCGTGACCGCCGTGCGCGGCGGACCACGTACGTACCTTCTGCGCGTCGGTGCGCTCGCCGGCCAGCAGCCAGCGCAGGCTGCCGCCCCACTCGATCAGTTGCTCTCCGCCCAAATCGGTGTAGGGCGCGGTCGACTTCACCGACAGCCGCCACAGCGCCCTCAAGCCAGTTGCGGCCGGAGCGAAGAACGGGTGCCGGTGATCGCGCACGGCGGCCCAGATCGCGTCGGCGTCGGCGATGACATCGCCGCCCATTTTGGCGATGGCGGCCGCCACCGCCGGTTGCGCGCCCGACAGGCGGACCTGCAACCGTCCGTCGTGATAGCAGGTCGCCGACACCGGCAACGGCTGGCCACCCCATTCGTTTGCCATGCGGATGGCCTGGTCGGCCGAGCACTCGAACGCGACGGACGTTTCCGCTTTCGGACGCGGCACGCACTTGAGCGAGACCTCGGTGACGATCCCAAGGGTGCCGAGCGCGCCCGCCATCAGCCGCGACACGTCGAAGCCGGCGACGTTCTTCATCACCTGGCCGCCGAACGTCAGATGCTCGCCGACGCCGTCCAGCACCCGTACACCGAGAATGAGATCGCGCACACCCCCGGCATACGGGCGCCGCGGTCCCGATAGCCCGCTCGCTACCGCGCCTCCCAGCGTGCCGCCCTCGGCGAAATAGGGAGGCTCGAATCCGAGCATCTGTCCACGCGCATGCATGGCCCGCTCGATCGCCGAAAGCGACGTGCCCGCGCGCGCGGTGATGACGAGCTCCGTGGGTTCGTAGTCGATGATGCCGGCGTATACCTGCGTATCGACAGTGTCGCCCACGAGGGCGCCGCCGTAGAAATCCTTGGTGCCGCCACCGCGAATGCGCAGCGGCGACCGCGTCTCCGCGGCGGCGCGGACTTTTGCCTGCAGTGCCTCGAGCCCGGAATCCATCATGCGCGAACCGCGGCCTTCAGCTTGTCGCGATAGAGCAGCCGTGGCTCGTCGGCGGCGATGACTTCCCTTTCCGCCAGCGCCGCGCGTTCCCATTCCTGCACGTGCGGATGGCCGAGCAGCGCGGCCAGGTAACGGCCGGCCGCGCCTGCGGGCGCGATTCCATACGTCTGGAAGCGGAAGGCGACCGGCGCATAGAATACATCGGCCAGCGAGTACGCGCCGCATAGGTAATCGCCTCCCGCGCCATAGCGTTGCCGCGATTCGCTCCAGATCTCCTCGACGCGCGCGATGTTGGCGGCGAGCGCGTCGGACCATGGACGGACGTCGAGGCGCTCGCGCACGCACATCGTCATGTCCTGGCGCATTGTCGCGAAGCCGGAATGCATTTCCGCCGCGATCGACCGCGCCCAGGCGCGCGCCGCGGGGTCGGCGGGCCACATCCCCGGATGGCGCTCGGCCAGATATTCGGATATCGCCAGCGAATCCCAGACATGCGTCGTACCATCGTGCAACGCGGGGACGAGCGCCGTCGGCGAGAATGCGCGGTTGTCGGCGTTGTACGTGCCGCGGAGCTGGATGACGACGTCCCGGAAAGGCGCGCCGGACAGCTTCGTCGCCAGCCAGCCGCGCAGCGACCACGACGAGTAGTTCCGGTTGCCGATGTAGAGGATGTACATGTGCGGATCAGCCCGGGACGGTCTTGCCCGGGTTCATGATGTTATGGGGATCGAGCGCCCGCTTGATCGTCTGCATGAGGTCCACCGCTTCGCCGTGCTCGGCGATGAGCGCCTCGAGCTTGTGGAAGCCGATGCCATGCTCGCCGGTGCAGGTGCCGCCCATCGCGATCGCCCGCATGCTCACACGCTGGGCGATATCGTCCGCCTTGGCGCGCTCCGCCGCGCTCGCCGGGTCGAACAGCACGAGCACGTGAAAGTTGCCGTCGCCCACATGGCCGACAATCGGCGCCACAACACCTTCGCGGTCGAGTTCGGCGCGCGTCTCGAGCAGGCAATCGGCGAGCCGCGAAATGGGCACGCAGGCATCCGTGGAAAACGCCTGCTTGCCCGGCACCAGCGCGAGCGCCGCGTAATAGGCGTTGTGGCGGGCCTTCCACAGCCGCGACCGGTCCTCCGGATTCGTCGCCCACTGGAACGCGCTGCCACCGTGCTCGGCGGTGATCGCCTCCATCATCTCGGCCTGCTCCTGCACGCTCGCCTGCGTGCCATGAAACTCGAACAGCAGCGTCGGCAGCGCCGCGAAGCCCTCGAGCTTGGAATACCGGATGCACGCGTCCATCTGCAGCGCATCGAGCAGCTCGATGCGCGCGACGGGGATGCCCATCTGCATCGCGACGATGACGGTGTCGACGGCAGACTTCAAGTCCGGGAACTGGCAGACCGCGGCCGAGATGGCCTCGGGCAAGCCGTACAGGCGCAGCTGAATCTCGGTGATGACGCCGAGCGTGCCCTCCGCGCCGACGAAGAGGCGGGTGAGATCGTAGCCGGCCGACGATTTCCGCGCGCGTCCGCCGGTGTGGATGATGCGGCCGTCCGCCGTCACGACGGTCAGTCCCAGCACGTTCTCGCGCATCGTCCCGTAGCGCACGGCGTTGGTGCCGGACGCGCGCGTCGATGCCATGCCGCCGATCGTCGCATTGGCGCCGGGGTCGATCGGGAAGAAGAGGCCGGTGCCCTTCAG
>JBDTNR010000501.1:0-2852 GCA_039933655.1 Betaproteobacteria bacterium
GTCGCGCTGATGATGCCCAACATCCTCCAGTATCCGGTGTGCCTGTTCGGCGCGCTGCGCGCCGGCTGCACGGTCGTCAACGTCAATCCACTCTACACGGCGCGCGAACTCGAGCACCAGCTGAAGGACTCCGGCGCCGAGGTGCTGGTCTGCGTCGAGAATTTCGCGCACACGGTGGCCGAAGTCGTCGGCAGGACGCAGGTCCGGCAAACGGTGGTGACGTCCATCGGCGAGTTGCTGGGCTTCAAGGGATTGATCGTCGACTTCGTGCTGCGCAACGTGAAGAAGATGGTCCCCAAGTTCGCGTTGCCGGGGTCGATCCGGCTGTCGGATGCATTGGCGGAAGGGAGGAAGCGCACGCTCGAGCGCGTCGAGATCGGCCACGACGACATCGCGTTCCTGCAGTACACGGGCGGCACGACCGGCGTGGCCAAGGGCGCAATGCTGCTCAATCGCAACATCATCGCCAACATGCTGCAGGCGCGCGCGTGGATTCGCCCGTTCCTCGACGCGGAACGCCGCGAAGTCATCATCACGCCGCTGCCGCTGTACCACATCTTTTCGCTGACGGCGAACTGCCTCGTGTTCATGTCGCTCGGCGGCGAGAACATCCTGATCCCGAATCCGCGCGACATCCCGGGGCTCGCCAAGGAGATGGGCAAGTTCAAGTTCACGGCGATCACCGGCGTCAACACGCTGTTCAACGCGCTCGTGCACAACCCCGATTTCGCCAAGCTGGATTTCTCGTCGCTGAAGATCACGCTGGGCGGTGGCATGGCGGTGCAGGAGGCTGTCGCGACCCGCTGGAAGGAAGTGACCGGCGTGCCGCTGATCGAAGCCTACGGCCTGACCGAGACCTCGCCGGCGGCGACGATCAACCCGCTCGACCTGCCGGCATACAACGGCGCGATCGGGGTGCCGATCTCGTCGACCGAGGTGATGCTGCGCGACGATGCCGGAAAGGAGGTGGCGCTCGGGCAGCCCGGCGAGATCTGCATCCGCGGACCGCAGGTGATGGCGGGCTACTGGAAGCGGCAGGACGAGACCGACAAGGTCATCGACGGCAACGGCTGGTTCGCCAGCGGCGACATCGGCGTCATGGACGAGCGCGGATTCGTCAAGATCGTCGACCGCAAGAAGGACATGATCCTGGTGTCGGGGTTCAACGTGTATCCGAACGAGATCGAGGGCGTGGTCGCCGGGCATCCGGGCGTCCTCGAATGCGCGGTGGTCGGCGTGCCGGACAAGAAGTCCGGCGAAGCCGTCAAGCTCTATATCGTGCGGAAGGACCCGGCATTGACGGCCGACGACGTCGTGAAATTTTGCCGCGAGCACCTGACCAGCTACAAGTGCCCGCGTGACGTCGAGTTTCGTCCTGACCTGCCCAAGTCCAACGTCGGCAAGATCCTGCGGCGCGAGTTGCGCGACGAGGCAAGGAAGCAGGCTACGGCGTAGCGTCGAGACGGGCGCCAGGTCGCAAATCTCCGGGAAATTGATCCTCGAACGTCAACGCGATGCTGATCCTCCCCGACAAGGAACCCGTGCTGCGGGTGGTGCCGATGCCGCACGACACCAACCAGCACGGCGACATCTTCGGCGGCTGGATCATGGCGCAGGTGGACATCGCCGGCGGCGTGGTGGCGGCGCGGCACGCGCGCGGTCGCGTCGCCACGGTGGCCGTCAATTCGTTCACCTTCAAGCAGCCGGTGCTGGTCGGCGACCTGGTCACGTTCTTCGTCGAGGTGTCGCGGATCGGAAAAACGTCGATTACGGTCGACGTCGAGGTTTTTGCACAGCGCAACCCGAAAGATCAGGTTACGGTACGTGTTACAGAGGCCAGCCTCACCTACGTCGCGGTGGGCGCTGACCGCCGGCCGAGGGAAATCGGCCGGCCCTAGAAAACATGCGGTTTGCTTAGACCCCCGATACCCTTGCCTTCGGGCGCCGGTGTATAGTTGTCAGGTTAGAAGGCCGGATTTGCGCGATCGCCGCCGCCGGACCAAAAACAACTGCACCGCCACTCGACCGCAGCACATCCGCCAGCCAAGAGGAGAGAAATTTCATGCACACCGTTTCGATCAGAAAAAGACAGGTTGCCCGCGCCGTGGGCGCGATGGTACTGGCGCTCGGCGCGACACAGGTGTACGCCACCGGCTTCCAGCTGAACGAGCAGAGCGGCAGCGGCCTGGGCAATGCGTTCGCAGGGGGTGCGGCGGCCATCGACGACGCGAGCGCGATGTGGTGGAATCCCGCCGCGCTGTCGCAGTTCCCGCGCACGCAGGCCGTCGCTGTCATCAACATCATCACGCCGTCGGTCAAGTTCCAGAACGATGCATCGCTGCCGGCGGCCAATCAGCCGCTCGGCAACACCGGCGGCGACGCCGGCGGCTACAACTTCGTGCCGAACATGTATGTGTCGGTGCCGATCAACGCGCAATGGACGTTCGGCTTGGGCATCACCGTTCCGTTCGGCCTGACGACAGAGTACGACGACGGCTGGATCGGCCGCTATCAGGGTCTCAAGTCGGCGATCGAGACGATGAACATCAACCCGGCCTTGTCCTGGAAGGCAACGCCGCAGTTCGCGGTCGGCGCCGGCGTCAACTTCCAGAAGATCAAGGCGACGCTGACGCAAAGCGCCAACTATTCGGGTGCCCTGTTGACGGCGGCCGCGCAGAACGGCATCACGCCGGGATCGCCGACCTTCAACGCGATCGCGCAGGTGACCCCGGGGCTCGATTCGAAGGCGACGATCACAGGCGACGACTACGCATGGGGCTGGAACATCGGCTTCGCGTGGGATGCCACCCCCCAGCTTCGGCTGGCGGCGAGCTACCGCTCCGAAATCAAGT
>JBDTNR010000502.1:0-2842 GCA_039933655.1 Betaproteobacteria bacterium
CACGGCGCCGGGGCCGTTCCAACCCCCGCGTACGGGTACCGCGCAGCCGGTCAGGCTTTTGCCATCGCCGCCACTTCGGCGGCGAAGTCGTCCTTCTTCTTCTCGATGCCTTCGCCCACGACGTACAACGCGAACGACTCGACGGTCGCGCCCTTCGCCTTCAGGTGCTTCTCGACCGTGTCGTCGGGATTCTTGACGAACGGCTGGCCGAGCAGCGTCACTTCGGCGAGGAACTTGTTGACGCGGCCCTCGACCATCCTGGCGACGATGTCCGCCGACTTGCCGCTCTCCGCCGCCTGCGCAGTGTAGATGGCGCGCTCCTTGTCGATCAGGTCGGCCGCGACGTCGTTGCGCGACACCGCGACGGGACGGATGGCCCCCGGCGCCGCGCCGGCCGCGACGTGCATCGCGATGTCCTTGCCGACGCTGGCGTCGCCGCCCGCGTAGTCGACGGTGACGCCGATGCGGCCGCCGCCGTGCAGATACTGCGCGAGCTGGCCGGCGGACTCGAAGCGCTCGAAGCGACGCAGCGAAATGTTCTCGCCCAGCTTCTGCACGAGCGCCTGGCGCACGGATTCAACGGTGCCGCCGTCGAGCGGCAGCGCGCCGAGCGCGGCGACCTCCGTCGGCTTGCGCTCGACGATGACCTGCGCCACCCTGCGTGCGAAGGCGATGAAGTCCTCGTTGCGCGACACGAAATCGGTCTCGCAGTTGACTTCGACCATCGCGCCGGTCTTGCCATCGGGCGTGACCGTCGCGCCGACGACGCCTTCGGCCGCCACGCGGCCCGCCGCCTTGGATGCCTTGGCGCCGCTCTTGATCCGCAGCAGCTCTTCGGCCTTGACGATGTCGCCGTCGCTTTCCGACAACGCCTTCTTGCAATCCATCATGCCCAGCCCCGTGCGCTGGCGCAGTTCCATCACCATGCTTGCGGAAATGTCCGCCATTTTGCGACCTCGTCTATCGTTGTTCATTGGCGCGTTGCGCTGCCCCGACCGGGCCACGCCGCGCTCTGCCGGCCCGCGCATCGCAGGCCAAAAACAAGGGGGCCGCTGGCACCTTGGCCCCCTTGCCGGGTGGTGCCGTCGTTACGCCGAGGCCTCTTCCTGCACTTCGACGAACTCGTCGCCTGTCGCCACGATTTCCTGGATGACCGTACTCTTGCCTTCGAGCACCGCGTCGGCCACGCCCCGCGCGTACAGGCGAATCGCCCGGCTCGAGTCGTCGTTGCCCGGGATCACGTAGGCGATGCCGTCCGGCGAATGGTTGGTGTCGACGACGCCGATGATCGGCACGCCGAGCTTCTTCGCTTCGGTCACGGCGATCTTGTGATAGCCGACGTCGACGACGAACATCGCGTCCGGCAGCGCCGTCATGTCCTTGATGCCGCCCAGACTCTTCACCAGCTTGTCGAGCTCGCGCTTGTGCGACAGCGCCTCGCGCTTGGTCATCCGCTCGAGCGTGCCGTCGACGGCCATCTGCTCCAAGTCCTTCAGGCGCTTGATCGACGCCTTGACGGTCTTGAAGTTGGTCAGCATGCCGCCGAGCCAGCGATGGTCGACGAAGGGCATGCCGGCGCGTTGCGCTTCCTCGGAGACAATCTCGCGCGCCTGCCGCTTGGTGCCGACGAACAGGATGGTGCCGCGGTTGCTGGCCAGTTGCCGGACATACTTCATGGCATCCTGGTACATCTGCATCGTCTTCTCGAGGTTGACGATGTGGATCTTGTTGCGCTGGCCGAAGATGTAATCGGCCATCTTCGGATTCCAGTAGCGGGTCTGGTGGCCGAAATGGACCCCGGCTTCCAGCATTTGACGCATCGTGACCGACATTCCAAACTCCCTTCAGGGTTTAGCCTCCACTCGCGAACGTCATCCTGCGCGCCCGTACTGCCGTCGGGACTTGTGCGCTGGACACCCTAAAGAACGCGAGTGTGCGGAATTCCTCCATCGTCCGCCCGCCGCGTGAACTGCCGAACGGGAGATCTTGGCCATCGGGCCGGACATATTCCGGCACCCGACGCGATCGAGGTAACTTGTTATTCTAGCACGTTTTCATGGTCTCCAGCCAGATCGGCGACCGACCGCGAACAGGCCTTGCCTCCGGCCGTCCCCGCACCCATTCTACGAACATGACGCCTCCCGTTGCCGTTCCCCCGCAATCTCCTGCCGACGCCGCGGCTTCCCTGCCGGCGGCGGTCGTCGCCCCGGTTCCCGGATTGGGCCTGCTGACGTTCGAAGGCGCCGACGCCGCCGCGTTTCTGCACTCGCAGCTGTCGTCGGACGTCATCGCGATGGCACCCGGCAGTGTCGGCTGGTCGAGCTACAACTCGCCCAAGGGCCGGATGCTCGGCAGCCTGCTTCTGTGGCGCCGAGCACCTGACGCATTCGCGGCGCTGGTCGCCCAGGACCTGGCCGAAGCGCTGGCCAGGCGGCTGTCGATGTTCGTGCTGCGCGCGAAGGTGGTCATCGCCGACCTCACGGCAGCGGGCCAGCGCTTCGGTGTGGCCGGCGCCGGCGCCCGCGCCGCGATCGCCGCCGCCCTCGGGGACGCGCCAGCCCCCGCGCAGGGCATGGCCATCGCGGAGTGCCTGGTGATCGCCACCCCGGACGGACGCCTAGTCGTGCATGCGCCGGAGGCCATCGTGACCACCGTGGGCACGCAGTTGGCCGCTCGTGCGCAAGTGGTGGCCGCCGACCATTGGGACTGGCTCGCCATCGCCGCCGGCGTGCCGTTGATCACCCAAGCGACGCAGGATCGGTTCATTCCCCAGTCCGCCAACTGGGACTTAGTCGGCGGCGTCAACTTTCGCAAGGGCTGCTATCCCGGCCAGGAAATCGTC
>JBDTNR010000503.1:0-2833 GCA_039933655.1 Betaproteobacteria bacterium
GGGGCGTCCGAGCAGCACCCGAGCCATCGCGGCGTGCCGAACCCCCGCAACCGCCGAAGGCCGCGCCGAGCGTGCCTGCGCCCGCGGCGCCTGTCGCGCTGCCACCGGCAACGTCATCGCCGCCCGCCACGACGATGCAGCGGGGTCCGCGCGGTAACGTCCCGGGACAGCCCAATGACAAGAAGACCGACGACGACAAGGACGACGACAAGAAGCGGAAGTAGGCAGCCGCACCGCAAGCAGCCATCGTCGCCCACTGGCGCAGCGCGCGGCACTTGCGATGCCGGTGGCGCGATGCCGTGCCCGATGCCGTGCCCATCGCCCGCTCGCGAGCTCGTGTGGCGACTACCGGATCGCAGTTGCCGCCGGCGTCGCACAAGCCGCCAGCATTCGCCGTGCGTTGTCCATCCTTTGCAGCGCGCGATTGCGAGCGAGGTTCCTCGATGAAGCTGGCGGTTACTGGTGAGCGCCTGGAGCTGGGCCGTGTGCTCGCGCGGCATGCGCGCCCGCGTACCAGGGGTACCATTCACATCAACGTCGCCGGACAGCAGGCGAACACGCTGTTGCACGACGGCCACGCCTGGGACGACTTTGCGCGGACCGCGCCGGCGGCGACGCGACGTGGGTTGCGCGCGGCGCGTGCGGCCAAAGCCTCGATGTTCGTCCACGCGAGCTTCGCCTTCATGCAGGCGATCGAGCGTGGCGCCACCGTCGCGCCTCCACTTCGCACCTGCGTCGACGCCATTCTCGAATGCGAAGCGCTGGTGCTCGCCGGCCCGCTGCCCGCGTGCGTCGTGCGCTTGGGCTATCTGTACGGGCCGGCGAGCGCGGATCTGCGCGCGTATCGGAAGGCGTTCGATCTCGGCCGGCCGTACTGGTCGGGACCGGAGGAGGCCCGGCAATATCTCGTCCACCAGGACGATGCCGCGACCGCACTTCTGGTCGCGGCCAGCCCGCAGAACGCCGGCATGCGCTTCTATGCGACCGCCGGCAGCGCCGTTTCCTTCATGCGGTTCATGGATGCGTTCGCGCATCGCGTTGGCCGGTGCACCCCGCTGCATCTTCCGCAGTTTTCACGCCCCGTCGCGCATATCATCATTGGCGAGGAACATATGCAGCAGACGGCGTTGGCCATGCCGTCGCGCGCGCCGTCGCCGCGGGTGCCGGGATGGAAACCCCTCTACGCCGATTACCGGCGCGGTCTCGATCAGGTCGTCGCGACGTGGGACGGCGCGCGACGTTGACGAAGGAAGCGACCATGCCCGACACTGCGGACCGCAGCTTCGAACCCCCCAATGTGCACCGGGGGCATTCGGGCCACCTCCGTGCACCACGCAGCGGCATCGTCCGGCGCCTCCGCTCGCCTCGCCACCCATGACCAGGATCCGCAAAGGACAGGCGCCGGCACCTTTGACGCGAGCCGAGTTCGGCTTGCGTTTCAACGTGCGCTACTACGATCCGGCCTACGACGCCGAGCGGGAAGCGATCGTCCGGCTGGAGGCGCTGGCGTGGGATGCCTACCGGCAGGGGAACAAGGCGCCGATCACGCGCACGGGGGGTCCCGGTTACGCCGACCCTGCGTATCCGATTTCGGTGCAGTGGCTCACGACGCGCGAGCGCCTGCTGACCGCGCAGAAGCAATGGAGCGACAAGTCGACGCCATCGCGCGTACTGATCGTCTGCGGCAGTTCACGCAACGACGGCACCTGTCCGGGCGAGATCTCCAAGACCTGGCGCTTCACCGAGAGCGTCCGCCATGTGGTGGAAGGTTCGGGGGTGAAGGCCGACGTGCTCGACCTGAGTCTCGTGACGTCCGAATACGGCCGCACGATCCATCCGTGCAAGGGCTGCGTGTCGAGCGCGATGCCGCTGTGCCACTGGCCGTGCAGCTGCTACCCGAATCACGCACTCGACCAGGCCGACGACTGGATGGCCGAGATCTACGAACGTTGGGTCGCGGCCCACGGTGTCATCATCCTCGCGCCGACCTACTGGTACCAGTCGCCGAGTCCGCTGAAGCTGATGATGGACCGGATGGTCTGCGCCGATGGCGGCAACCCCGATCCGAGTTCGACGCACGGGAAGAAGGTCGTCGAAGCCAAGCGCATCGAGCAGTTGGGCTGGGATTACCCGAAGCACATTGCGGGACGCGTGTATGGCGTCGTTGTCCATGGTGACGTGGCGGGCGCCGAGGCGCATCGTCGCCACCTGACCGACTGGCTCGAATGGATGGGCTTGATCCCGGCGGGTGCCGCCGCGAAGCTCGACCGTTACGTCGGCTATTACGAGCCGTACTACACGAGCCACGACGCGCTGGACAGGGATACTGCCGTGCAGGAGGAAGTGCGCAACGTGGCGCGCGCGGTCGTCAGTGCGGTGCGGGAGCTGCGTGCAGGTACGCTGTCGCAGCCGGACCGCGGAATCGTGCCGCCGCGGCCGAAGTGACGACGGCGGATTCGTCACGTTTTCGACGACGAGGAGCATTCGACGATGGAAAAGACCGCAAGCGTGCACTGGGAAGGCGCCGGCAAGAGCGGCAAGGGAACGATCAGCACCCAGACCGGCGCCCTGAAGGACTATCCGTACGGCTTCGCGAGCCGCTTCGAGGACGACCGCCGCGGCACCAACCCCGAGGAAATCCTGGGCGCGGCGCATGCCGCGTGCTTCACGATGGCGTTTTCGTTTGCCTGCGACAAGGCCGGTTTCGCCACCGCGAGTGTCGACACGAAGGCCAGCGTGCGACTCGTCAAGCAGGGCGACGGTTTCGTCATCGACCGGATCGCGCTGACGATGGAGGCGGTTGTGCCGGGCATCGACGACGCGAAGTTCCAGG